>JANMSP010000487.1:0-6081 GCA_031389475.1 Pyrinomonadaceae bacterium | reverse complement strand
GGAGCGATAGCGACTGGGTTCTTAATCGCACAAGCTAAGAACCCAGTCGCTATCGCTCCCGGTACTGACCCGCTAACAAAGTAGTCCGCTGATAATTTTCGGCAGGCAGCCTAAAACAAATTCTATCTCACCTTCCGTATTAAACCGTCCGAACGAAAACCTTATTGCACCCATCGCCTGAGAATATGGAATGTCCATCGCTTGCAATACCGGAGAAGCGGTGCGGTCTCTGGAGTTGCAAGCGGAGCCGGTTGAGACAAAGATATCGAGATCATTGAGTTTGGCGAGGATAGCTTCGCCGTTCGTATTTTCGAATGAGATGTTCGAGGTGTTCGGCAGGCGTTTTGACGGATCACTTATTCCGTTTAAACGAGAATTTGGAATTTCATGCAGGATTTCCTTTTCAAATTTGTCGCATAAAGTGCGGACACGTTCCATTGGCGTTAGATCTTTAACAAATTCTGCTGCCGCTCCGATAGCCGCGATCTGGTGAATGGCTTCGGTTCCCGGACGCCTTCCGGCTTCCTGTCCACCGCCGGTGAAAAACGGCGGTAAGCTGACACAGTCTCGAATATACAATGCTCCGATGCCTTTGGGGGCGTGAAATTTGTGACCGGAAATAGAGAAAAGATCGATCTGAGTGTTCGGCAAATCGATAGGGATCTTTCCCACTGCATTTACGCCATCGACGTGAAAAACGGCCTTTGAATTTTGTTTAACGATCTCCGCGATCTCCGCAACCGGAAATAAAATGCCGGTTTCATTGTTTGCGAGCATAACGGAAACAACGGCTGTATCCTTGGTTAATGACGAACGCAGTTGATCGAGATCGAGTGCACCATCTTGATCGACATCAAGCCACGTAACCGAATAACCACGCGTCTCCAGCTTTTCGCAAAGCTTACGAACAGCTTCGTGTTCAACTCGAGTGGTAATAATATGTCTCTTGTCCGGAATTGATTCCAGTGCACCGAGAATCGCCCAATTGTCGCTCTCGGTTCCGCCTGATGTGAATACAACCTCGGCAGGAGATGCCGCACCGATCAATGAAGCAACCGATTCGCGGGCTTTTTCGATTGCCGCACGGCTTTCCCGTCCAAACGAATATGCTGACGATGGATTGCCGTATGAAGCAGTCAAATATGGCTTCATCGCATCGAAAACCTCGGGAGCGACCTGGGTTGTGGCGTTGTTATCGAGATAAATCATAGCGTGGCTCAATTTACCATTTACCAATTACCATTTACAATTAGCTTACTGTGAGTTCAAAGATAAAAATTACCGAACCAAACGGCCGGATTTGGGAACAGGACCTGGTGCCGGGCCAGAATTATACGATCGGGCGGGCAAAGGAAAACGATATCGTGCTGAACGACCGCCGCGTATCGCGGAAGCACGCTTACATCGGTGCTGAAGGCGTGCGGTTCAAGATCGTTGACGGCTATTTCGAAAATGGCAGCCTGACACGAAGCGTCAATCACGTTTTTGTGAATGGAGCACCTTCGCTTGAAAAGCTGCTGGTTCAGGGCGATGCGATGGTGATCGGTGAAAGCCAGCTTGAATTTGTCGAGATACAGGAAATTCCCGCACCGGCTCCGACTCCTTCAAGAAAAATTCCGAGCTTCCCAATCACGCTTAACCCGCATGACGCAACCGCAGCCGAGACAGCGAAAAGCGTCAGCTACGACGACAAACCGCTCGGCGAGACGCAGATGCAGATCTCCGCAAACGAGATCATTGGCCGGCAAACACATCTCTCGATGGAATCGGGTCTTGCGACCGCTGAAGAGATCAAAGACCTCCGCCGGAAAGCCAAGATACTCGAACTGCTCTACGAAATGAGCAAATCGCTCGGCACGGTTTTCGACTTAAAAGAGATCTTCGAAAAGGCGACCGACCTTATTTTTCGCGGAACACCCGCCGACCGCGTAGTTGCCCTGATTGCGGACGAGACGATCGATGGGAAGATCCTCGATTACAGTCTTTATCCGGTTGCGGTTCGTACGCGTGACGAGAAGATCGAAAAATTAACCGAAAAGCTGACGATCAGCCGGACGATAACGCAGAAAGTAATGCGGGACAAAGTCGCTTTGCTGTCGCAGGATGCTAAAACGGACGCACAGTTTTCGGGGGCCGAATCGATTGTGTCTCAAGGTGTGCGTTCCACGATCTGTGCTCCGCTGATAACCGAGTCGAATGTCCACGGCGTGCTTTATGCGGACAGGCTCGATCCGTTCTCATCGTTCTCGCCGGACCATCTGGAACTGATAACGTCGGTCGCCGCCCAAACAGCGGTGACGGTCGAGACCATAAAGGCCCACAAACGCCTTGCCCGCGAAGAGGTCGCCCGTGCGAATTACAGCCGTTTTATGCCGGAATACGTCGTGAAGCAGCTTCTCGACAACCCGGATTCGTTCCGTCTCGGCGGTGTGAACCAGACGATCACTGTGCTGTTCGCCGACATTCGCGGATTCACCAGCATGTCCGAAAGGGAGAAGCCGGAAAAGGTAGTCGGGCTGTTAAACCGCTACTTTTCAGCGATGACGGAGATAATTTTCGAGCACGGCGGCACGCTTGATAAATATATCGGAGACGGCCTGATGGCATTATTCGGTGCCCCGACCGCTTCCGAGGAAGATGCTTTAAATTCAGTGAAAGCAGCGGTTACGATGCAGAAAAGACTTGTCACTCTAAATGCCGAGCTAAGCGTCGAAGGCTACGCCCAGATTTCGATGGGCATCGGCCTGCACACCGGCGAAGCGACCATCGGCTACATCGGCTCCGACCGCCGTTCCGAGTACACGGCAATCGGCGACACGGTAAATCTGGCGGCGCGGCTCGAATCGAACGCCAAGGGCGGGCAGATATTGATGAGCGAAGCAACCGCCGCCGCCAGCGGGAATGTAATTCCGGTCAACCAACTTGAGCCGATGACGGTCAAGAACCGAGTGCAGCCGGTGAATGTTCTTGAGATAAGGTGGGCTTAGAATTTTGTTGTTTTATCGGTGCCGATAGGAATATAATTAGTAGTTGTCGGTAGCCGGTTATCAGTTTGTCAGTTAAGAAGCGGAAATCGCGGTTATTCGCGGGCAAATTCTTTAACTGACCACTGACTACTATTCCAGCTCTATGTTAAAAATTTCGTCTCTCAAAAAACTGGTGACCGATTCGATGGCTATCGACCTCGGAACGGCGAACACGATCATTGCGGTCAAAGGGCGCGGTGTTGTGCTCGATGAACCTTCGCTGGTCGCAATCAACGAAACCACGGAGGAGATTGTCGCCTACGGACAGGAAGCCGCCGACATGACTGGACGCGAAGGCCGTGATGTGATTGTCCGTGCACCGCTGATCGGCGGAGTTGTCGGTGATTTCGAGCGGACGAAGAAGATGCTTGCCCATTTCGTCAGAAAGGCGAAGACGGGCGGCTCGAACATCTCGATTCATGCGGTGATGAGCATGGTGTCGGACGTAACGCACGTCGAGCAGCGTGCCCTTTTCCATGCCGCCGAAGAAGCTCATATCGGCAAAGTTTTCATGATGGAGGAAGGGCTGGCGGCGGCATTCTGTGCGGGCGTGTTGCCGACCGATAAGCGGGCTTCGGCGATAGTCGATATTGGTGCCGGCACAACGAATATCGCAATTGTCGCCAAGGGTGCCACAGTTCATTCGACCTCCGAACGCTACGGCAGCAACGAGATAAATGTCGTTCTCGCGACGCACCTCCGCCGTCACCGAGGCCTTCAGGTCGGTGAGGAAACGACCGAGTTTCTAAAAACCAAATTCGCCACTACCTTTCTGCCGGAAGACATTTCGAAATCAATCGCCGTTCGCGGCCGCGACGTGCAGACGGGCAGTCCTTCGGCAGTGGACATCACCATCGGTGAGGTCTATCCGATTGTCGAAAGCATCGTCCGCCGCATCGCCCAAACGGTAAAGGATACCCTGACCGAACTGCGTCCCGAAGTCGCAGCCGACATCTACGACCGCGGTGTGATCCTGACCGGCGGCGGTGCCCTGCTCGAAGGCCTCGACCAATACATGCGTGCCTACATCAACCTCGCCGTTACCGTTGCCGACGAACCCCGCTACGCCACCGTCAACGGCCTGTTAAAAATGTTCGACGACCCCAAACTCCTCGATAAAGTTTCCCGCAACGAACTAGGCGTCCTCCAAAACGCCGAAATCCCCTTCGAGGCTTAGGTTTCGAGAGGGTGCGCAACGCAGGATTTTTGTGATTTTCACACCAAGCCGCCTAACTAAAAACGGGAGTCGGCTACTCACATTCCAAGGTCTCCAAGACCGTTGCCGGGGGCTACATAAAACGCGTAAAGAGTCGATGAGAAATTGACGACCCGCTCCGTGCGGTATTGACTAACGGATCATCCAAATCATTCGTTTCAATCCATTCATTCCAATCACCCGTTTTCATCCATTCCGCCCTATACGCGGAACCGAAGGGCGCGCTAATCTCGAAACATCAAAGGCAAACAATGCCGGAGATGCGATCTTTGAAAATTCAAAGTCCACGCTTTAGCGTGCCTCATGTCAGAACCGGAAGCGGTAGCGACCGGGGTTCTTCGAGACTCCCGAAGAAGTAAGCCGAAGCGTGAACTCACAACGATTACTTCGCCGGGACACTCGTCGCCCAAGGGCGTCATATTGGTAGCGCACGATCTTGTTTTGCTTCCGTGCGCTGGTCATCCGGTTTTCGTGGTCCAAGCGTATATCCAGTAACCTGTCGCATCGGATTTTGACAGCATGTTGCCGTTTGCGTCGTAGGAGTAATTTGCAGTCGCAGTGCTTGTCAATTTGTTGAAGGGCTGATAGACGTAAGTCGCACTCTTGTGCGAAGAAGTTTGATTGCCAACGCCATCGAAAACGTAATTTTCCGAAACTCCGCCCGTTACGGAAGTCAATCGGTCGATATTGTCATAGTTAAAAACACGCAGAATTTTTACGGATACCCCGTAAATCGCGGGCCTGATTTTGATTTCTTTTTCGATACTACTTAGATGTGTAGAAAGTGTACCCTCCGCCCGGTGCGTATTCATCGAAGCCATTCTCGTCTTCTTGAATTTCTTGAAGTTCCAATTCAGAGTTGTCGGTTTGCCTGCCGTCATTATAGAGTTCGGTTCGAAGTAAGGCGAACACGATCTCGATTGCTTCGTTTGCGGTTTCTGCCTCAATAAACCGTGTCGTGTAGAAACCAACTGATCTCCACACATATTCTTTCCGAAAAAAGTACCGCTTTCGGATTTCGCCGATCCTATAATTCTTTCCGTGTACCGATACTTTAAATTTTGCCATGCCATGAGGAGCCCTCAGTATTCAGATCAATATAAGGATTTGAACGGATCCACATAAATAATGATGGGGTTTCAAACCTACGATTCTGCGATACACGGACAACTTATTATGGGTGTAAGAGAGGGATCTGATGTCAAAAGCGGCCTGCATGAATAAATCGCAGGCCTGACCCCTGACCTACCCGTAAAATCTTGCCCGAATTCGTTGGTGTAGAAAACAGGCTCCGAATCCCAAAAGGAACCATTGTATAAAAATTAAAAACAGCAAAAATGGAGTAGAATCAATCCGCGTCAAAAGCCCAACCGCAATCGCGGGCAAATTGAGAATCCCAAAAATTGCTGAGGACATTTCGTTGTTTGCTTGTTTCGTAAAATCGTTACTCAACGCATAAGCATATGATAGACAACTTGCGACCGTTCCGGACAGAATGCCCACGATGATTTTATATAACACGTTGTATAAACCTCTTCTGGATTAAAGTTATCGGAAGAAATTATCGGGCATCGGAGCCCCGTTGAAATATCGCCAGGCATCTCTAGTTGCTTGCTCCGCTGCGGCCGTATTTTCAGCACCTGGAAAAGCGGCTTCGGATACATAATGCGGTATGTTCAACGCCATCGAAAGGAGATCGCCAGGCCAAGCTTCTTGAAAACCCGCATGAGCTGGAGAATGCGCGTCTTGGAGAGTGTGAATTGCCTTCCCAAGTTCGATCATTGCATCAGTATTCCATCCGCGGCTCGCGTAATCTCGCGCCGTGCATATCTTATTTCT
>JANMSP010000481.1:0-13132 GCA_031389475.1 Pyrinomonadaceae bacterium | reverse complement strand
TGCACTGATCCCGAAGAAAGCCCTGCTCGAACTGGTAAAAATTTCCAGAGACGCAGACGGCGATGTCTCATTCGGCGAAGACCAGAACCACATCTATTTCGAGGTCAACGGCCGCCTGCTGATCACCCGCAAGCTCTCCGGCACGTTCCCGAATTACGAGATGATCATGCCGAAGGAAAAGGACAAGGTTGTCACATTCGACCTTGCAGAGATGAAAAACGCCGTCCGCCGCATCAGCCTGATGGCCGACGAACGCAACCGCTCGATCCGCATGACCGTCCGCGAAGGCGAGGTCGAGATCACTGCCCAAAGCTCCGAAGAAGGCGAAGGCACCGAGGTCGTCCCTGCCGATTACCAGGGCGAAGAGATCCAACTCGGCTTCAACTGGCAGTACCTGCAGGAATTCCTCAATGTCGCCAGCGGCGGCGGCGAGCAGTCAGCCGGTGTGTCCGAGTCAGAACCGCGAGCGGTAGCGACCGGGGAAGTTTCAGAGACCACCGGCAATACCGTCCGCGTCAAAGAATCCAACACCAAACCCCGCATCTCCTTCGAATTCAAAGACGCCAACGCCGCCACCCAAATGCGTATCGCCGACGATTCCACCTACGACTACAAATACATCGTCATGCCGCTTCGGATATGACTTTTCCATCAATTATTCTTTCTCCCGCTTCCTTGAGATTATGTGACAAAGATGGAGGCATCTCTCAGTATGTATGGACGAACTATTAATCAAACGGATAACAAAAGATCACCTTGCTACCCCACAGGCAATAATCGTGATTCTTATTTTGGGTGCTGGCGGCTGCATCGCACTTGATACTGCTTTTGTCGGGAAGATCGTCACAGATCCAATTTGGCGAGTCGCATCGTATGTGGTTGTAGAGCTAGTGATTTACCTGATTTGGGAATCGTTCCGACGAGCTTTACCGAAAAAACTCGATGCAGACACTATTGCAATCGTAATTGGTATCGAATCCTCGGACACAAAAGGGCGAGAGCGAATAGACATTGACCTTACTGAAGCCTTTCATAAGCTAATCGCCGATAATAAGCTCACAAGCTTAATAACTGTCTTAACGGCAGAAAATTATCAAGCTAAACAAATAAATAAGACGATCAAACCGCTTCACGAAGGCAAGAGAAATGAGAATTGCCCAGCTTCTGTAAAGGAAGAATGGGCACAAATACACGGAACTATAAACGGAGATTTCTATCTCTGGGGCAAGATTTATCAAAGAGAGACGAAAGCAAAGTATGTTTTAGATTTCAATGGCTACATTGATGAGGATTTGCCGCCGCATATTCAACACGAGTTGAGTTCGGATTATAATACTCTTTGGGCCAAGAAAAGACTCGTTGAGGAGAGTGAAGAAATTGAAGGATTCGCGGTTGAAGCACAGTTTTATTACATAATTGCAAAATCAATTATTGCATTTGCCACACTCTATAAAGGCAATCTAAACATATCGCACACTTTACACAATAGTCTTGAACGGGACTTACAGAATGCTATTTCCTTCGAGGGAAGGGAATATTTGATGACTAGAGTCAGAAAGAGACTTTCGATAGAGCACTTTGAATTCGCTAGACCATATTATTACGACGGTAAGTGGGATTTAGCGGAGGAACAACTCAACCTATGTATAAAGTATGATTCGCAAAATCCGAGCGGCTATCTAATGAAAGCGGTGATTCAATTCTGGAAATACCGGAACGTTAAAACGGCGATGCAGTTTATCTATCAAGCACGCGACCATTCTCCATCCGAGGACGGTACTTGGCGTTATAGCGAAGCGTTTTTGTACATGTATAATAAAAATTATGTAGCAGCATTGCAGTGTTATAACTACATATTCAAAAATCCATTTAAAGATGAGAAATTAACGATAGACCAGGTCCTAGGATTCTTCAATACGCTGTTGAAAGTAGAACCTAAATTTATTGAGTCGTACTTAATTCTTGGACTTGTCCATGGTAAGAAACAGGGAAATTACGTAGAAGCTTTCAATAATATTTCTAGGTTTTTAATTAAGTCGGGAAAGGCTGGTAGATATAAATATCTTCGGTCACTCGCAAAAGAATATAAACGCGAGCTGTTAGAAACCGATGAAGTTAAGAAAATAGGACTTCCCACTTTTGGCGAGTACCGGCAGTAAAGTAAGCCTCTTGTCCCTGAAGAGGACGCAGATAATAGCTTGGGGTGAAACCCCAGGAACCGTGCACACAACATTCCCGACCCTGGCGGGGTCGCACATCCATTGCAAAGTTGAGCCCTTTCTGGGAGTGGATTCAAATAAACAATTTACCTGAGGTTTATTATCTTTGACGCCTTCAGCGTCGTGACTAGGAGTTTACGTTCCCGGTTCGTGTTCGACTAATTCAGTGGTAGGCGAAGAAATCTGACCACGAAACAAGATGAACAGGAACGAACAAGATGGTATTTCAGGGTATGTATAGTAGGTTTTAGACTCTCGCGGATCAGGCGGCACACTTTTCCTGGGTGTGATTTTCCGTCAATATACGCTCGATAGTTGGGACAAGGTCGTCGAGGTCATTGGGCTTGATAAGGAACGCGGTGGCACCGGCATTTATTGCGGCTTCGCGGTCTGCGGCTTTGGCTACGGCCGTGAAGAATACGACCGGAGTCCGGGAATCGATCTTCCGTATCCAGCGGCACAACTCAAGGCCGTCGATCTCCGGCAGCCACATATCCAAAATATAAAGGTCGAACGGCTCGGCGGCGATATGCTCCATGGCCTCCGAGGCATGATGCACACCGGTGACACTATACGCATCATCCGAGAGCGTGAGCAGCATCTGGATCATCTCGCACGAATCGACATCGTCTTCCACGCATAGAATGCGGCAAGTGGGGGCAGCTTCTTTTTTCATTGCTCAATAATCGAATCTAAAGGTTGAACTTACGCAAGTTTACACGAACAGAGACAAAAGTAAAATAGGGGAAAACCCTTGCCTGTAGTGCGTCTATAAACCGATTATTTAGGTGCAAAAAAGTAGGTGCCTTTGGACACGGCTTCGCGGATCTCGGCGATGATCTTTCGCTTATCCTGAGTTTGGGCGAAACGTTTTACCTGGCGAATTTGCTCGGGAGTTCCGACACCTGAGATTTCCTGCCATTCGACGAGCTTGCCGCTCCACGCGACGATCTCGACCAGCAGCGGTATCAGCTCAAGGCCTTTATCGGTAAGCGAGTAAACTTCGGTTCGTTTATCGGTCGGGTGCGGAGCTTTTGTTAGAATTCCTTCACGTTCGAGCGAGGCAAGTCGGGCAGCGAGGATGTTCGTGGCAATGCCTTCGTCCGACTTCAGGAATTCACCATAAGTTTTCTTGCCCCAAAAGACGATGTCGCGTATTATCAGCAGCGACCATTTATCACCGAAATTCTCAAGCCCGAAATTAACCGGGCAATTGGAACGCAGGCTGGCTGTTGGGTCCTTCATATAACAAATATAACATACTTGCAAAAAACAATCAATGTCACTTGCATAACACAAGTGAAATGTGTATATTGGTTTTAGACGGGACTTCCCGGCTTCCAGCAAAAACGATTAAAAAGGAGAATTATAAAATGGCTACAATCAATCCCTACCTAAATTTCCAAGGCAACACCGAGGAAGCTTTTAACTTTTACAAATCCGTATTCGGCGGCGAGTTTTCCGCTATCATGCGGTTTAAGGATATGCCCGGCTGCGATGGCCCGGACGCCAAAATATCTGAGGCGGACGACGACAAGATAATGCATATCTCGCTGCCGATCGGAAACGGAAACATTCTAATGGCGACCGATGCGTTAGAATCGATGGGTCAGAAATTGATTGAGGGCAATAACTATTGCATCCACATCGGCGTAGAAAGCAAAGAAGAAGCCGATAAGTTTTACAACGCTCTTTCCGACGGCGGCAAGGTTGAAATGGCAATCGCCGATACTTTTTGGGATTCGTATTTTGGAATGGCGGCCGACAAGTTCGGCGTGCGTTGGATGATCGATTACACAGCGACACCGGAAAATTCATAAGCTTTAAAGGAGAAAGACAATGTCAACAGCAGCAGAATCACAAACGAACGATCGCGAGATCGTCATCACGCGCGAATTCGATGCAAACCGCGAGCTTTTTTGGGAGGTATGGACAGAACCCAAACATGTTGAAAGATGGTTCGGGCCGGTTGGGTTCACAACAAAAGTCACCGAACATGACCTCAAGCCCGGCGGCAAATCAGTTTATATAATGATCGGCCCGGACGGAACGGAATATCCCGGCAAAGGCGTATTTAAGGAAGTGGAGCGGCCCGAACGGATCGTCAGCACCGACGAGTTCGGCGACGACTTCGATGCAAAAGAAATCGATCTTCCAGAAGGTATGATCCTGACAGCTTTGTTCGATGACCTCGGCGAAAAAACGAAGCTTACGCTTCGCATTTCTCACCCGACGCCGGAAGACCGCAAAAAGCATGAAGACATGGGCGTAGTTGCCGGATGGCAGTCGAGCTTCGATAAGCTGGACAAATATTTATCTGAGATCAAGTAACGGGTCAGAACCGGGAGCGATAGCGACTGGGTTCTTCAGCCGCGAGAATAAGAACCCAGTCGCTATCGCTCCCGGTTCCGACTCTGCCGCCGAGACTTTTGCTAACCACAAGCGGCAATTCATAAAAAGGAAAGAGATGCAAAAAATAACTACATTTCTGATGTTCGAAGATTGTGCCCACGAAGCTGCGGAATTTTACGTTTCCATCTTCGGTAATTCCAAGATCACGAGTACGATGCCCGGGCCTGGCGGAAAAGCTATGGGTGCGACATTCGTTCTGGACGGCCAGGAATTCAATGCGTTCAACGGCGGACCTCACTTTTCCTTTTCGCAGGGAATTTCGCTGTTCGTTAGCTGCGATACGCAATCAGAGATCGACGAAAAATACGAAAAGCTTTCCGAAGGCGGCGAAAAACAGCCGTGTGGATGGCTGAAAGACAAGTTTGGCGTTTCATGGCAGATCGTGCCGCCGATCTTGAGCGAACTGCTGCAGGACAAAGACCGCGAAAAGGCAAACCGTGTGCTGCAGGCGATGCTGAAAATGCAGAAGATCGACATCCAGGCTTTAACGGACGCGGCGGGAGAGGAATGATTATTATGGAATTTGCGGAATTTATGGAACCGAAGATCGTCGATAAACTTGCCCGTAAACTGATCGGAATACGGATACGAACCACATTAGCCACTGACCGGCCGGCGGAGTTGTGGCGTCTGTTCAAGCCAAGGGTAAAGGAAATCACCGGTAGATCGGATGATAGTTTCTATTCAGTTCAGATTTTCGAAAAAAGCTTTAAATTCGAAGATCTGACACCGGAAACGGCCTTCGAAAAATGGGCAGCGGTCGAGGTTGGTAGTTTCGATAATGTTCCTGAAGGGACAGAGACACTCTCTCTGACGGGCGGCAAATACGCGGTTTTTATTCATAAAGGAACGCCGGCCGATTTTCCCCGGACTGCTGCGTATATTTATGGAAGCTGGCTCCCAGAATCCGGTTATGAATTGGATGAACGGGAACATTTTGAGGTGATGGGACCAAAATATCTGCCGAATGATCCGAACGCCGAAGAGGAAATTTGGGTTCCGGTCAAAGGGTAAAACCAATTCCTTTGCATACGTTATTTCGGGTCGATCTTGGCGGGTCGGTAGGCCTGGGTTTATACTTACGTGATAATTTTATCGCGTACGCTCGCCTTTCGGATAATAGAAATTAAGTCAGAAATCAGGAGAAAATTTATGGAAGCTGTAATTGAAAATACGCCCGCACCCGCGTCGAAAAAGATGCTTTGGGCGGGATATGTTGTAAGTGCATTGCCGGTATTGCTGCTGTTGTTTAGTGCATCCGGTAAATTTCTAAAGCCTGAGGGCATGGAGGTAAATGTAATTCCGCTTGGATGGAGAATGGACCAAATGACCGTTCTTGGAATTGTAGAACTCGCGTGTGTGGTCATTTATCTTATTCCGCAAACAGCGGTACTTGGTGCGATATTACTCACCGCCTATCTTGGCGGAGCAACAGCCGCCCATGCCCGAATAGGTGATCCGTTTTTCATTCCGATCATTGCAGGAATGCTGATTTGGCTTGGGCTCTATCTGCGGGACGGGCGGATTCGAGAATTGTTACCACTGCGTAGTTAAAACAGGAGGTCTTCATGTCTAAATATGTCGATGTTTATTTATTGCCGATTCCTGAGAAGAATATCGAGGCCTACCGTAAAATGGCCGAAGCCGCGGGGAAGGTCTTTCGCAAGCACGGGGCACTGACTTATCGCGAATATGCCGCGTCGGATCTGAAGGCGATGGACGGCATTACATCGTTTCCCGACACTATCAAACTCGAACCGGGCGAAACGCTCGTTTATGCATCTGTTACATTCGAATCGGAAGAGCACCGCAACGAATCGATGGCGAAGATCTACGCCGATCCGGAATTGGGCGAAGGCTGCGAAGAAATGACCGGCGATAATCCTATTTTCGATACGAAACGTATGGTTTACGGCGGATTCAGCATTTTGGTCGATGTCTAAACAGAAGCTATGAAGGAGCTTTCTATTCGCACCTTGCGGTCCGGCAATCCTGTTGGTTCATGGATCTTTCCGGTCATTGCGTTGCTCTTGGTACTGAGTTCTTATTTTCTATATCATAAAACGTCACCGGGTCAGTACCGGGAGCGATAGCGACTGGGTTCTTTAACCTTAGCGATTAGAACCCCGGTCGCTACCGCTCGCGGTTCTGACAAGACTAAGAATCCAGTCGCTATCGCTCGCGGTTCCGACACGAGACAAGCCCGCCGATTTCTGGAGTATTAATGGCTAACGACGACTTGATTGATAACCCCGATTCAGACTCTACCGACGAAGAGACACCCGCCGCTAAATCGCGGTACGACCGCTCGATCGTCGAGGGGCCGCTTGCGCGTTCTGTATGGAAAATCGCTTGGCCGACGATGCTGACAAATATCATCGGCGGGCTGCAGGGAATTATCGATCATGCCCTGGTCGGACATTTCGTCGGCTTCACGGCGAATGCGGCAATTGGTGTGAGCAATCAGATCTTTATCGTTGTCATCGTTTTTATCGTGTCGCTGTTTACTGGAATGAGCGTACTTGTGTCCCGTTTGGCTGGGGCGGGTGATGAAGAAAAGGTCAACCGCACGGTTTACCAAGCATTTCTTACGGCAATTTTTATGTCCGTTGGCATTTTTGCCCCAGTCGGTTATTTTGCCGCCCCATACTTATTAGATTTCGTTAATGCGGAAGCTGCGGTCCAGGCTGAGGCTTTGCCTTTTTTAAGGATCACGTTTGTGTTCAGCATCGGCCTACTTATTTATTTCATGATGAGCGGAGCTTTGCGTTCAGCGGGCGATGCGAAAACACCGATGATACTCGGTATCGCGATGACCTTGCTGAATGTAGTCTTTAACATAATTCTGATTCGCGGCCTCGGCCCGATACCAGCGTTTGGGACAATGGGTTCGGCGATGGGAACGAGCATAGCGACGGGATTAGTGGGAACATACGCTCTTTGGAAGCTTTGGCGTGGAGGATGGGTAGTTTCGTTTCCCCGTGGCGGCGGCTGGGGGCCGGATTGGACTATTATTCGTCGGCTGTTTAAATTCGGGCTGCCAACCGGAATTCAGGGAATTGCGATGAATGTGGGCGGCGTGCTGATGCTGGCGTTTATCGGCTCGCTTGCGGAGAGTGCGGCGGCCCAGGCGGCTTTTGCGGTGTCTTACAGCCAACTATTTTCGCTTATTACCTGGACTTCGGTCGGCCTGATGGGTGCGGCGGCGGCTGTCGCCGGGCAGAATCTGGGAGCCGGGAATCCGGACCGGGCAAATGCCGCAGTGCATACAGCGGCCCGTTTTGGAATTCTCGGTTCGGCATTCATAGGATTCTTTTTCTTTTTCTTTCCGGCGCAGCTTCTCGGTATCTTCGGTATGGACGAACCGGCGGTCGTCGCGGTCGGCACGCAGCTTTTACGCGTTCTCAGCATTTCGGGAATTTTCATTTCGGTCGCGCTTACATACACCGGCGGGCTGCAGGGCACGGGCGATACGAAAAGTCCGCTTTATATCTCGATCATTTCGCAGGTCGCGATCCCGCTCGGAATTTGCTTCTTTATTCAGCAGACGGGAACGCTAGAACCGATTCATATCTGGATGGCGATTTTGGCCGGCCACATCACGCGATGCGTTCTAAGCGTTATCCGTTTTACGCAGGGAAAATGGCGTGCAATAGCGATCGATATCGAAATGAGCCGCGGATAAGTGTCACCAATTAATTGGGCTAACCGCTATGTGATATTTACTATGCGGCATTGGTAATCACCCAAGCCAGACAGGCGGCAATTCAAAGGGCTTAATTTAGTTCTATGAAAAACCCGTTCAGAAATGAGCGGGCTTTTTCGCGTTCTTTGTGCGCTACCGGACAGACTGACGGTATGATTTTCGCAACAACCTTCCGTATCGTTACAAAGTTCTGTGCTGAGCCGAATTTGTTCGTTCACATTTAGAACGGGTGTAACAAGATCGAACACTGGACGAGTCAAATCGGACAGGAAATCAAACAAGGAACAATTATATGTCTGAGACAAATAAAGAAATCGTTGAAAAAGCAAATGCATTACTTGCGGAGAGCAAGACCGAAGAGTTTTTACTGCTGTGTACAGAGGATGTCGAGTGGACACTGCTTGCCGAGTCGCCATATACAATGAAAGGCCGGGAGGCTATTCGTAAATTTATGGCATCTTCACAAGGCTCGGAACCGCCCGATTTTACGGTCGACAAGGTGATCGCCGAGGGCGAATTCGTGGTTGCTAATGGTGAAATGACAATGAAGAGCAAAGAAGGCGAAACCGTACCGTATGCGTTTTGCGATATGTACACCTTTAGGGAAGGCAAAATCGCCGAATTACGTACTTTCATTAACAAGACGCGGGCTGAAACGACGAAAGAAAGTTCAGCCGCCGCATAAACAGATAAGTTAAGATGACCGGCTGCCAGGCAATGGATTTGACTGTCTGGCAGCCATGTTTTTATAAATAGGAGAAAGGCTCACAAAAAGCAGTCGATACGCTTGGTTATAGTCCGATTGAAACTACGAGGCAACTATGAGCGACGATTTATACGAAAAGAAGCAACAAACCGATTCCAAGTACAAAGCAACGATCATCCCAACACTGCGATACAGCGATGGAAAGGCGGCCGTCGATTGGCTGTGCAAAGCCTTCGGTTTCGAGACGCAGCTTGTGGTACCTGATAAGGACGGCGCACTAGCTCATGCCCAGCTCGTTTATGGAAACGGGATGATCATGCTGGGTTCGGCAAAAAATAACGAGTTTCACACGTTTGTGAAATCACCGATCGAGAGTGGCTGTATCGGTTCGCAGAGTGCGTACATCATCGTCAATGACGTTGACGGTCACTATAAAACCGCCGTAGCAGCCGGAGCGGAAATCATTATCGATATTAAAGACGAGGACTACGGCGGACGGGCATATTCCTGCCGCGACCCGGAGGGCCACGTGTGGAATTTCGGCAGCTATGACCCGTGGGCCGAATAACAACGCAATAGGATGGCTGTCCTAAAAAACGCAAATTTCGCGGCTGTAGCTTAAAGGATGCGGCGATGGCTAGACGCTCGGTTAAGCATTCATAGAGAACAAAGGGTAAAAAATGAAGAAATTAAAATTACAAATGCAGATGACGGTAGACGGTTTCGTTGCAGGACCGAACGGCGAATTGGACTGGATGATGTGGGAAAATCAGGACGATGAGGAGGCGACAAACCTCGTAAACGAATTAATTGATTCATCCGACACTATCTTAATGGGCAGAAAAATGACCGATGAGTTCGTCAAATACTGGACAAAAGTGCTGGAAAATCCTGAAAGCCCTGAATATGCCTTCGCCAAAAAAATGGTTGATTGCCCGAAAGTTGTTTTTACAAAAACACTCGACGAATCGCCTTGGGCAAACACGGTGCTGGCAAAAGGCGACATTGTAGAAGAAGTGAATCGCCTCAAAAATCAGACGGGCAAAGACATCCTCGTCTATGGCGGCGCGGATTTCGTGTCGTCTTTAATTAAGGAAAATCTGATTGACGAATACAATTTCTTCATCAATCCGACGGCAATCGGTCGCGGAATGACGATATTCGGCAAATTGCAAGATAAAAGTTTACGGTTGAAACTAAAGCGTTCGCAATTCTACAACTACGGGATTGTGGTCAACACATATCTGAAATAATTAATAGGCGACTATCGTTTAGCGATTCGGCGTTGGCAAGACGCTTTGGAAAACATCAATTTGAATAAGTGAGAATTTATGGAAAACAAATCAATATATGGGGCAGAAGTTCTAAAGGAATTGGAAGCCGAAGCAACGGCGACACGAAAGTGCCTGGAAGTAATTCCCGAAAATCTGTCGGAATGGAAGCCGCACGAAAGATCAATGAATCTCGGTGAATTATCATTGCTCGTGGCGGAGATGCCGAAATGGATTCAAGTGATGATCGAAGAATCCGAAATTGATTTTGCGACATTCGAACATTTTCAGGCGAAAAGTACGGCTGAACTCGTCAGGCATTTCGACGAAAATTTAGCTGGTGCGAAAAACGCTCTGCGAAATGTATCGGACGAAACTTTTGACGAACCATTCAACCTGAAAAATAACGGGCAAATAGTGTTAAGCGCACCAAAGAAAGATCAGATCAGCTCGATGGTCAACCATCTCGTCCATCATCGCGGACAATTGACGGTTTTTATGCGGCTCAAAGACATTCTCGTGCCTTCGATTTACGGACCTTCGGCGGATGATCCCGGAAGTTTCTAAGTTGTGTTGACATTTGCATCCGAGTTTCAAGCAACTCGAGAAATTGGACGATTTGTTCGTTCTTGTTACTCTTGATCTGTGGTCGATCAAAAGTTTTTACCACAGAACAAGAGGAACCGGAACGAACAAGAGGAACAAAAAATGAGATTCGGTTCCTATTTTTCAAATGTCAACAGAACCGGGTAACTTTAAAGCATCAATCGATGGTTCTGAATGCGAATTGCCGCATAGCTGGCGGCGACAGCCGCAAATATTTACAAATACGTGATTGAAACACAATAGCAATTAAAAAGCGCCTCGATATGCGACGGCATATCGGCACGATTACGAACAGACGGAGGTTTTTATATGGCACAGACAGCAGCAGGAAAAGATACGGAAACAATGTTTCGGGATGCTAAGGCATTCAGCACTTTCTCGGTAAAAGATGTTCCGAAAGCGAAGCAATTTTACGGGGAAACTCTTGGCCTTGAGGTTACCGACGAGGAAGATGGTTTCGGGATAAACTTTAGCGGTGGCGGTTCGCTGTTTTTATATCCGAAGGAAGATCATACGGCCGCATCGTTTACCGTGCTCAACTTCCCCGTTGACGACATTGACGAAGCGGTAGATGAATTAAAAAATCGCGGGATAACCTTCGAATCGTACGAAGGCGAAATGAAAACCGACGAAAAAGGGATATTTCGCGGAGCGGACAAAAACAGCGGACCCAATATAGCCTGGTTCAAGGATCCTTCAGGCAATATTCTCTCGGTCATTGAAACGAAGAGTTAACGTTCACGAACGCAGCGTTTTCATTGCCGTGCCCCACGATACCACCTGATCGAGCATACCGTTGACCGATTTTTCATGCTGCTCGCGCGGCTTGAAAACGCTGTAATTCTCGAAATCTTCAAACAGGGAAAGCATCACTTGAGCGCGGACATCGGCGATCTGCAGTTCGCCCATAATCAGCCGCAGGTTTTCGACGGCCCGAACTCCATAAGCGCTTCCATAGCTGACGAATCCGGCAGCTTTGTTGTTCCATTCGGCGTAAAGAAAATCGAGAGCGTTTTTAAGCGCTCCGGATGTCCCGTGATTGTATTCAGGCGTGACAAACACGAACGCATCGAACGAAGCGATCTTTTCCGCCCAGCGTTTTGTATGTTCCTTTGAATATTGCCCTCTCGACGGTGGTACGGGTTCATCGAGCAGCGGCAGATTAAAGTCAGCGATATCGACGAGTTCGTATTCGGCATCGTCACGTTTGGTCGCAATGTCGAATGTCCACTTCCCTACCGCTTCGCCCACTCTTCCCGGCCTTGTGCTTCCTATTATCACGCCTATTCTGATCATCTGCCTATTATCTCCTCAACGTTGCAGCAACTACAAATAATACACTTTTTTTTACTCTATTCTGTAATCCGCGTTACAAATCATCGCCTGCAATTCGTTTAGCATCCTGTCTGAACCCCCGATATTTACATAAAAACGCAATTACAAAGGAGGATACAATGTTAGCAACCGAGATATTAACGCAGGACCACACAATGGCGATCGGCCTTATCGAACAGCTTGAAGGCGTTACGACTGAAGGGCCGGAGCATCAGCAAATTTTTAAGGAATTGGACGAAGCACTGCGACTGCATATCCGCCTGGAAAACGAGATCTATTATCCGGCACTTGAGGCGCATGAGGAATTCGAAGGTCTTATGGACGAGAATATTCCCGACCACGAAATGGTCAAGGAAAACTTTGCACAAATGAGCGCCCTTTCGGTTTCCGACGATGTGTTTCAATCTGTTCTGGCGGAGACGCGGGCAGCGCTCGAAATACATATGGACAACGAGGAAGACGATCTTTTTCCGCGATCGATCGAGGTGCTGGGAGCGGATAAAATAGAAGAACTAGGCCGCGAAATCGAACAAATGAAAGGCGATAATGGAATAAGCCAATCGGCTTTAATGTAGGCAATAAAAAAGCGTCCGGCCTTACGACAGCCGGACGCTTTTGATTCTACGAGCGAAACGCTTAGTTCTGCGTAAAGCTCAAAATCGAATTGAGGATCGTACTAAGAATATTGACCGAATTATTCGATCTATATCCATACTGCGTCTGACTATTGTAGCCATCCTGATATCCCCGCTGGAAACCCTGCTGGAAGTAGTACTGATACTGGTTGCTGTCTATATGTGACTGATAGCCATAATTGCCGCTACGGTACATATTGGAATCGTCATAGTCGTTATACCGACGATTCTGCCGGTTTACG
>JANMSP010000474.1:0-1900 GCA_031389475.1 Pyrinomonadaceae bacterium | reverse complement strand
CAAAAACCGGAACGATCACCGCACTCCCATGATGCGTCACGATCTCGCGGCTGTATCGGGCATCACCCTCGCGAATGTCCGCGAGCAGCACATCGAAAATTTTGCCTTTATATAATGTTTCGGTTGAGAGTATCTGCGGGTCGGTATTCATTGCGATCTTGTGTAGAAATTTACTGCCAATTTTACGACGTGATCGGGAACTGTTACCCGAAAGGGATGTTTCGCGACGAAGCTCGGCAATGTAACGACGCGGGCTCCGAGGTTGTTTAGCGCCTCGACGACCTGGGCGTCCGTGAGGTCCGGAATGCGGAATTTCCGAAACGCTCGGACGAAGGCTCCGTGCAATCTGTCGAGTGCGAGTTCGCGGTTTGCGAGGACCTTTCCGCGCGATTGAAAATCGCCGAGGGCGTAGAGGATCACGTCTTCTACGGAGGCGGTTTCGGCGGCGTTTTCGAAAAGTTTCGGCTGCATCACAAACTCTGTTTTTAAAGGCAGAAGCCTGACCGTTAGGAAGGGCTTTAGCGCCAACATGTAAGAAAGCCCTCCCTTACGGTCAGGCTTCTGCCAATGATTTTGACTAAATCGAATTTTAACATAGCCTTTGAGAACTTTTAATATAAAATACAGCAATGACGAAGTTTAGAGTTGGTCTGGGCGTGAGCGGCGGGATCGCGGCTTATAAGGCGGTGGAGGTTTTGCGGCTGCTGCAGAAATCCGGTTGTACGGTGACGGTCGCGATGACGAAGCACGCGACGGAATTTGTGCGGCCGCTGACGTTTCGGGCGCTCACCGATAACTATGTTTTGGTGGACGATTACGATCCGGAAAATCCCGATCCGATAGCACATATCAACTTTTCGCAGAGCATCGATCTGCTGCTGATCGTGCCGGCGACGGCGAATATTATCGCTAAATTCGCTAACGGGATCGCGGACGATTTTTTGAGTTCTACATATTTGGCGTCGAACGCTCCGGTTTTGATCGCTCCGGCGATGAATACTTCGATGTGGGAAAATGCGGCGACCGTGAGGAATGTCGAGCGGCTGAAACAGGACGGCGTGCTTTTTGTCGAGCCGGTAGCGGGCGAATTGGCGTGCAAGACGGTCGGGACGGGGAAGCTGGAGGATGTGGAGAATATTGTAGCCCAAGCGTTAAAGCTGCTGGACGCCGGGTCAGTACCGGGAGCGATAGCGACTGGGTTCCCAAAGACTGAAACCACGAAACAACACAAAGAGACACAAAACAAGAAAGAAGATATTAATCCGCAATCCGCAATCCGCAATCTGCATTCGAACGATTTGTCCGGGGAAATAATTTTAATCACCGTCGGCGGGACTCGCGAGGCGATTGATCCGGTGCGGTTTATTTCTAATCATTCGTCGGGGAAGATGGGTTTCGCGGTGGCGGAAGCAGCGAGGGATCGCGGGGCAGCGGTGACGATTGTATCCGGCATTACATCCGTCAATCCGCCCGATGGCGTGAAGTTAGTAAAAACCGTTTCCGCCGAAGAAATGCATTCGGCGGTGATGAAGGAATTGCCGAATGCTACAGTGTTTGTCGGCTCGGCGGCGGTTGCCGATTACAGGCCTACGGATATTGCGAACTCGAAGATCAAGAAAGGCGAAAGCGAAACGATGACTTTGGAACTGACGAAGACGCCGGATATTCTCGCGGATGTTTCTAGAAATAGGAAAAACGGGCTGATCGTTGTTGGATTTGCGGCTGAGACGAACGACGTTGTGGAATATGCTCGCTCGAAGATGTCGAAGAAAAACCTGGATATAGTCGTGGCGAACGATATCACGGCGAGCGGTGCGGGATTTAATACGGATACGAATATTGCGACGATATTGACCAAAAATGAAGAGCAGATCGAGCTGCCGCTGATGTCGAAACGAGA
>JANMSP010000471.1:0-10550 GCA_031389475.1 Pyrinomonadaceae bacterium | reverse complement strand
ATTCGGATTGCCGTTGCCGTTTCCATTGCCGTGCCCATTTCCATTCCAGTTTCCACCGTAATAATTATTGGTGGTCCAGTGATAATTATAATTGTAATATCCGTATTCGTATGGCAGCGGATACCAGCAAATATTGTTGTTCAGGATGCTTATTACGACCAGAGCCGGTGACCACCAACTCCGCCGGTTTCGGAAATGCCCGTAAGGCGTCCAGTACCAGCCATCGTCATACACCCAGCGTCCGTGATGATAAGTTGCCCAGCCCCACGGCTCGTCGTTTACCCAAGTCCAGCCGTAGGGCGGAACCCAGCGCCATTGCCCGTAGCGGTAAGGCGACCAATCCGAATACTGGCTCGTCGAATTTCTATAGGGCTTCCAGACATAACCGTATTTGCGGGTATGGATCCATTCGCCATGCTCGCTTAGGTCTTCGGCACCGTAAATATCGCGGTCATAATAAGTGTCGTATTTAGCGTCTTTTAAAAGCTTTGCAATCGCTACGTCACGTTCGAGCGACCACGCGTCGAATTCATCCGCAAATCGAGCCGCATCCGCCGTATCCCATTCACCGGCCAAATTCCCTTCCGTGCTGATCTTCGCGCTTCGGCCGTTTTTTAGGGTGAAGCCCGAACTATCCGAATAAACACGGGCCTCGCCGCCATCTGTAACAGCTACGCGGACCTGGCCGCTGCTGTCTTTCAGCGCATCGACACGGTACATTCCCGCACGTTGCACGGTAAGGGTCGTCTTCGGAGCGTCAATCTCGAAATATGTGCCGTCTTTATCGAAGCTCGTAATCCGAAGGGTAAGCCTTCCCTCCGGCAGGCTTACGGCAATGCCCTCGTCCTTCAGATTGGCGATCTTCAAATAAGAATTTTCGCCGATACGCAGATGCGTATAGCTGTTAAATTGAACCTCAAACCGCGAGTCCGCATCAGCCGTTACTTCGTCGCCCTCAACGATCGGCAGATTAAGAACGGCACGCTCCCAATCCTGGCTTCCCGCCCTGCGTATCTGCACGTTTCCGCGAATCAAGCTTATTCGCGCGACGCGGGCCGTGACCTCCGGAATATCATCGTCCACTTCAAATGCGGACACACCCGTACCCAGCAATAGCGTCATCAATAAAGAAAATGCCCAAAGAACTTTTCGTGTGGAATGCATTAGCTTCCCTCCTAAAATTTTACGTTTTCGACAGGTAGGAGCTGGCTGAAACAACCTAAATTCAACCGTTAGTTCGCGTTACAGCAAAAAGCATACCAAAAAAAACCCGAAATCCGTATGTCAAGAAAACACTGTAAATGTAAATCCTTATTAAGAGGTGTAAACGATTTGGTGTAGCTTCGGTAAAATCACAACCGAAATAGTTTAGGTTTTGACATTTATCAGTTCCGGTTGAAACTGCACGTTTTGGCGATAGCTTTTGGGAGCTGCCCGTCGATATTTAAGGATTGCTTAATCTTCCTCATCTTACTTGGCGTCCCTCGCGGCTTTGCGTGAAAGCTCTTTTTTTCACGCTGAATCCGCAACTGAAAGCCGCAAAGAACGCAGAGAAAACCAACGCCACGAGAATCGGACACTAAAAGCGTCAAGGTCAATAGAAGAACGTGAAACAAGCCGTACAGTGCTTTGTGTCCGAAACCCTTGCCAGTGAATCTTCCAAAGTTATAAACTTTCTAAAGCACAAATTTTTGCACAAAAAACCATAATGAAAAAATTTATATTTGGATTATTTGCCATCGCCGTATTTGCATTTTCCGCGTTCGGCCAAAAAGCTGCCGCCGGAAAGGCCGATCCATCGACCGGAGTCCGCGCCGCCTTCGACCGCCTTGTCGAAGGCATCGAGCAGATCGACGCCGTTAAGGTTATGAGCGTTTACGAAAACACCGACCGCATTCTATTTTTCAACAACAACGGCTCGGCCACCATCGGCTGGGACAATATGAAAAATAACCGCGAATCGCTCTACCCAAAAACAAAGAACGTCACGCTCGACATCACTGGCCTCCGCGTCGAAATGCTCGGCAAAACCGCCGCCTACGTCTCATGCAAATGGAAACAAACCCAGGAAGTCGAAGGAAAACTAGAAAACGCCTCCGGCCGAATGACTTTGGTTTTCAAACTAATCGGAAAAGACTGGAAAATAACCCACGCCCACACATCACCCGACAATCCCGCGCCGACACGGCCGGTTCTGGACTCCGAACGAAACCAGAAGGACCAATAAATTTCACTCTAACTTCAAGTAAAAAAGGCAGCCGAAGCTGCCTTTTTTATTTGTGATCGTCCGGCTAAACCTGCGATCCCGGATAGTTGGTTCCGAGTTTTGCGTCGTTGCCTTCGGCTAGTGAGTTGACCAGTTCGTGGTGGAAATAATCGAACCTTGAAGCGACGGCCGGTTTGACGCGTTTGGCGTACATTTCACGCGAACGGTCTATCGAATCGCGAAGGCGGTCATAGAGATTGTTCGTTTCGCGGCCTTCTTCCACCGTCTCTTTGTTATAGAGCTTTATTTCGGACACCAAAAGGCGTGCAAACCGGAGTGCTTCAACGTGTACACGCCTATCTTCCTCGGAGACCTCTATCGGCAGATCGACAGTGCGGTCACTGAAACGGGTTCGTGCAGTGCTGACCGCCGCGACCTCGACCGTCGGTTCGGCCACCGCCGTTGCAGAGCCGCCGCCGTTGCCCCAACCGGCCGTTTCCGGCACAGGTGCGGCATACACAACCGGGCCCGGTTCGTCGCTCATTCCACCATCATACGAATCGGAAGGAGCAAAAACCGCTTCTTTAGTCGATACTTCAAACTCCGGCCCGATAGTTTCCGGTTCCGCTTCGGGCTCGAAAAAGCTTACTTCTTCCGCCTGAACGGCTTCTACCGCTGCCGGTTCTTCAACCGTTTCAAAATAACTTTCGGTTTCTACGGCCGGTGTGTCTTCCTGATCTTCTGCAGTTACAAACGCAAATCCGACCGAAGATTCCTCTATAGTTTCGGGCAGTTCATACGAAACCTCGCCTTGATATTCTTCAACCGCTTCTACCGGCGCGTCTTCCACCGGTTCTTCAACTGTCTCGTAGTTGTGTTCCGGTTCGGCGTATGCGACAGCGGCCGGTTCTTCCGCCGGTTCATACTGTGCAGATTCGTATTGTGCGGGTTCGTCTTGTGCAGGTTCGTCTTGTGCAGGTTCGTACTGTGCAGGTTCGTCGATCGTCGCTGCGGGCTCCTCTTGAGCAATGACAGGTGCTTCGACCGGGGCAGGAGCCGCTTGCGATGCCGCCAGCAGTTCTACTGTCATACCCGCCACACGGACGAGGGTTTCGAGTGCTTCGGCATTGAGCGTGACGCCTTCAGTGCCATAATCGGCATACAAAACAGCGACGCCGCGGCCTCGTGCCGTAAGCGGAATCGCGTACATTCTGTCGGGCCTCGCAAAATCAAGCGGCTCAAGAAACAGGGAATCTTCCGGACGGTTGCCGTACGAACTTTCCTGCATTGTAAGCGAATTGACTGCTTCGGCCAAAAGCGTGTCGGATGAAATCGGAAAATTGATTTCCCGGGCCTTTGCGTCGTCAGTGTTTCCATCCCTATTGAATGTTTTCCAGCCGATGAAGCGGTCGTTCTTCACGATAAAGAATGCTCCGCGGGGCGAAAATTCAGCAGCGTGCGCGACGAGTGAGCTGAGAATCTCGGCCTGCGAAGATTTGCCGCTGATGTCGTTGATCGCATCACGCATCTTGTCGAATCTCGCTGTGGGCTGCGCCGTTTCCTCGGCAAGCTTTTCTGCTTCGCCAAAGGCGGTCGCGGCTAGTTCGGCGCCTTCATCACGGGCAAGCCGCAAATGTTCAACGACAGAACTAACAAAGGCCTGGTCGACTTGCGTATCGGATTCGAACCGCGTCGAGAGGTCGCGAAAGGCGTCGTCGAGCTGCGATTTATGTTTTTGAAATTCGGTCTCAAAGTTTTTCTGAAAGTCGGCTACGTCCTGCTGCATTCCGGCAACGACATTTTTGAGATGACTCTCGAATTCGGTTCTGAGACTACGCTCGAGTTCTTCACTATTCACTACGGTTTCTCCTTCAATTTTTGAATCAACGCTGGGTTCAGGTATGGATAGGTCTGGTGGATTCGAGTAGAAATTACTGACCTGCGGGACGCGAACGGCGATACAAATAAATCACCGACGAAATGAGTATGCCTAATTTAGCGGTTTAATGTCAAGAAATACTTACAACCCTGTTAAATAAAGTTTTTCAAGTTCAGCCTAAGTATTAAAACTCTTTGTTAGCGGCGGCAAGTTAAGAACTAAAAACTAAAAGTGATCAAACTTCTTTACTATTCACTTATAGTTTTTAGTTTTTCGCTGCTCACGCCGTAACGACCTCGATATCCGGATCGATCTCTTCCTTGATCATATTTTCGATTGCCATCAGCGTTCCCGTAAGCGAGCTCGGACAGCTTCCGCAAGCACCTTCATATCTGATCGTTAGCTTCGATTCTTCCAGACTGACGACCTCAAGCCATCCGCCGTCGCTGGCCAGGAAAGGCCGGATCTTTTCGTCGAGCAAAGCGTTTATCTCAGCGATCTTCGGATCGTCATTCGCGGCAGCAGCAATTGCTCCGCCAATCGCAACCGCAGCCGCTTTTCCGTTTCCGTTAGAAGATTTTACCGTTTCCGCCGACCGGATCGGCACCGCAAGCGTCGGAAGCAATTCGTCCCATTCGGCGTCGTCCGTCTTTTCGACGGTGATCATCTTGTCCATGTAAAACACGGAAACTACCTCACCGACCTCGAACAAAGATTTTGCCAGCGGATCTGCATCCGCAGCCTCGCTATTCTTAAACGAATGCGAGGAACCGTGCGATACCGGCTCCTTCAATATGAATTTAACGGCATTTGGATTCGGCGTTTCCTGTATGTCTGCGATTTTTGGCATTTTGGGTAATACTCACTTAAAAATGTAGATTGGTAAACCTTACATTTAAGTCAATATTATATCTCATTCCAATCAAGATTTCACCTATGGAAGGCCTGCATTAATAAGAAATACGGGCAGCATCGGCCCAAATGACCAAGCTGCCCGTATTTGATAAACCGGCAAAGAACGGGCTAACCACTTCCCGCACTTTTTAGTTAAACTGTAAAGAAACTACTCGGTGATGTGTATCTCTTCGGTCTTATTCATTCTTCCCGAAAGGAAAAGGCCGCCGAAGACCAGAGTCAGGATAAGAAATACAATGACCGCGACAAAATATAGAGCATTTCCGCCGCTGCTTCGATAAAGGTAGAAAGAACCCGCCGTCAATAACAAACTGACAAATGCCAATAAGCCGTTAAGCATAACATAACCTCCTAACCATCAAGGATCAAGAATTCCGAAGTCAGACCGCCACAATTAGTGCCAAACTCCAAAAACTGAGGCTTTCCCGTTTACACCGTAACTTTCAAAATGTCTGAATGATGCGCGCCCTAATCATAAACCCGATTACCACAAAAAGGCAAGTTTCTCAACATCTTATAAACTTTTTTACGTCGTTGACTATCAAAAGTTTCACGTCAAATGATCTTCGCCCGCACCATTCGGGGAATCGCCTGGAAATCAGGCAGTATCTCGACAGTCTGCCAAATTCCACTGTCGAACATCCCGTTTACGGCTTCGGCCTGGCCCATCCCGATCTCAATTAGGAGGAAGGCTTCACGTCTCAGAAATCGAGGTGCCTCAACGATAATTCGTTCGATAATTGAAAGCCCTTCACCGCCATCTGTCAAGGCGGAATGCGGCTCGAAGTCGCGAATTTCGGCCTGTAAGTCCGGAATATCGGACGCCGGAACATACGGCGGATTCGAGACTATGAGATCGAAACTCTTATCCACCAACGCAGAATAGACGTTTGATTGCTTTATGTTTATCCGATCCGAAACATTGTGTTTGATGGAATTCCTGTTCGCGACAGCGATGGCTTTTTCGGATATTTCCAACCCGGTGGCCGAAGCCTTTACAAGGTCGTGCAGAATCGAAACCGATATACAGCCCGAACCGACACCGATTTCGCAGAATTGGGGTTTTTCGATTTCCCGCAGAATTTGAATCGAATGCGTAACAAGCATTTCGGTTTCCGGCCTCGGGATCAGGACATCCGGCGTCACCTCGAAATCCAACCCGTAAAACTCCTTGTAGCCGAGAATGTAATGAAACGGTTCCCGGTTCGCACGGCGCTGAATGAATGAATGGAATAGCTTTCGCTCCGCATCGTTCAGTTCGTATTCGGGGTGAACGTACAGGAATGTTTTATCTTTTTTAATCGCGGCAAGTAGTAGTGACGAAGCTTCCCTGCGCGAATCGGCAATTACAGAAGCTTCCAAAATTCGAGTTGCTTCGGTTAAATGTTCGGTAATAGTCTGCATCGGAACTACCATTGCAACGCCGGCGGGATGCCGGCGTTCCCTTTACTCATCGAGCGCCGTCGCCGCGAAAAATTGCAGGGATCGTCAGCAAAATTATTTTTAGATCGAGCCATAGCGACCAATTTTCAATATAAAAAAGATCGATCCGCACCATTTCCTCAAAGGTCAGGCGGCTGCGTCCCGAAACTTGCCACAGTCCGGTGATGCCCGGTTTCATATCGAGCCTTTTGCGGTGCCAAATGTCATAGTCCTCGACCTCGTATGAGATTGGCGGACGCGGCCCGACGATACTCATGTCGCCTTTTAATACGTTCAGGATTTGCGGCAATTCATCAAAACTCGAACGGCGAAGCCATTTTCCAGCCTTTGTAATTCGCGGGTCGTCCTTTACCTTCCCGAATATCGGCTCGGCCTCTTCACCAGCGTTCGCGTCGATTACGCCTTCGATGTTTTGCCGGTAAGCTTTCCGGTGTAGTTCATCGCCGGAATTCGCCGCCATTGTGCGGAACTTGTAGCAAAGAAAGATGCGCCCATCCATCCCGACGCGTTCCTGCCGAAATAAAACGGAACCGGCCGAATCGAATTTAATAATAAGCGAAACAGCCAGCCAGAAAGGAGAAAGCAAAATTATCGCGGCGGCGGAAATAACTATATCCGACAGCCGTTTAATAAAGCGCTCGGCTTCGGAAAGCGGCTCGCGAAAAAGCCTGACCATCGGCAGCACGCCGATTTGCTCTACGCTTGTTTTTTGCGGAAGTAAATTAAACAAACTCGGAGCAAAACGGAATTCGACCTTCTGTTTCCGGCCGATCCGCATCATTGCGTCGAAAAGCTTTTCGCTCGGCAAAGTGTTGTCGGTAATTATCACTTCCTGAATCTCAAGCTCTCGTATAAGTTCCGCCAGTTCATCAAGTTCGCCGACGACCGGCACCGAAGTTATATTCTCGAACGACTTCCGCTCCGCTGTCGATTGCCCGCCGCTAAATACGGTTCCGATCACGCGATAGCCCAGATCGCGGCGCTCTCTGAGTTCGCGGATCGTCTGCTCGGCCTCGGTGTTCGTTCCGACGATCAAGGTCGGGATCAGATTTATATCACGTTTCCTGAACCGCGCCTGAATAAAGCGCAGGCCCAGATGAAAAAACGAGTACGCCGCAAACGCGATCGCAAAATCGAAAACAAAAACACCGCGTGAATAAGAGAATTCCCGGAACGCAAATCCGCCGCGAAACAGGAAAGCCCACGCCACCGTCAGCAGCGAACTGACCGCAATCGCCTTAAAAATTTTTATGGTTTCCTGCGTGTATGAGAACGCGCCGTGGTACCGGTAAAGCCTTTGATACAGCAGCATCGCGATCCGAACCGGCACCGCAAAATACAAGATTCCGGCATAAGGCACGAAATCCCGCGACCAAGCCCAGGCCGTTTCCGACAGCACGGCACTTCCTTCGCGAAGTTTAAACGCCAGCACAAAACACAGAACCGCCAAAGCCGCGTCCGCCGCGATTATCGCCGATTTGATCGCTGGCATCACCCAAACAGGCACGCGATTTTCGGCCTTCATCAATTTCAAATTTGTTTCTATCGCTGCTTCGGCTTTCATTTCTCTATTTGTTTTTAAGCCAATCGGCGAAGACTTGCAACCTGACGGCTGTTTGTTCGGCTGACAATCCCGGCCGCGTGCGATATTCTTTCGTCTGTAAATGAAAGTTTTGATCACCGCCCCGAGCCTGAATGAAAATGAAAACGTAAGCGGAATCTCAACCGTAGTTCGCCAGATAATCGAACACGGCGGAGCCCAATACTCTCATTTTTTGACTGGAAAGAAGGATAGTGTGACAAACGGAGTTTCATGGATCGCGTCGCAGGCCGTGCTTCCGTTCAAATTCTTAAATGCGATCCGATCATCAAAATCTGATGTTCTGCATATAAACACAGCATTGACGGATCGGGCAATATGGCGTGACGGAGCGTTGACGGCTCTGGCGGCCGCGATTTACAAAAAAAAACCCGTTGTTATCTCAATCCATGGCGGCCGTTATTTGCTGCGTGATTTTGAGAATAAAGCTCTTGCTGCCGTTGCGGATCAAATGCTCAATCGCGCCCGTGTCGCGATTGTCCTGAGTGAAAACGAAAAAATGGAGATCACTCGTCGTTGGAAGAATCTGGATGTCCGCGTTTTACCCAACGCCGTTCCGTTTTTTGATAGAGGTGAAACTGAGAGAAATAACCCGAAACCGGTGATTATTTTTCTAGGCCGACTGCACGAATCAAAGGGTTTGAATGAGATCATAAAAGCCTGCCGCTCTCTCCGCGAAAGCGGATTTGAATTTCGGTTCGAATGTTACGGCGACGGGCCGATGAAGGATGTTTTTACAGGCGAAATGCTGGAAATTCTAGGCGAAAGATTTCATTTCGGTGGCGTTGTGAACGGTGACGAAAAATTACGTAAACTGGCCGCAGCCGACATTTTCCTGCTTCCGTCGCTGTACGGTGAGGGCTTGCCGATGGCCCTGCTCGAAGCGATGGCCGCCGGCTGTGTTGTCGTGGCGTCCGAAATGGCGTCGGTTGCGTCGGTGATCCGTGACGGTTTTAACGGCTATCTTGTCGAACCGGGCAATACCGGACAACTGATCGGCCGGCTCAAGATGATACTCGACAGCCGCTTCGAATGGCCGCAAATTCAGGATAACGCCGTCGAAACCGTACGGACCGATTTCGCTATCACTGACTACATAAAAAAACTCGAAGCCATCTACACCGAAATTGCCGCCTGAAATTGAAATGAAAAGCGAGCTTGAGCAAAGAACCCGTGTGAGAATTATCGATCTCAATGTCGATGTATGCGATCACGCCTCGGTAATCGGCCGCATAGCCGAACTGGTGAGACGCGAAACCGGCGGCTATGCCTGTTTTTCCACCGTTCACATGGTTATGGAATCGCACGACAATCCTGAATACGGAGATAAAGTAAACGCCGCCGACATTGTAATTCCCGATGGAATGCCGCTCGTCTGGATGCAAAAATTGCAGGGCCAAAAAGGTGCCGCTCGTGTGAGGGCAAATGATCTGATGATAATGCTTTGCCGTTACGCCGCCGAAAACGGCCTGAGCGTCGGGTTCTACGGTGGCAAACAGGAAGTGATCGACGCGATAGCCGAGCGGACGAGGAACGAGCTTCCCGATCTCAATATCGCCTACGCCTTCTCGCCTCCGTTTCGTCCGCTAACCGTTGAAGAAGATGCTGAAATTACCGCCAAAATCCGCGAATCCGGCACGCAGATATTATTCATGGGATTAGGCTGCCCAAAACAGGAAAACTGGATGGCAGCCCACAAGGAGAAATTAAACTGCGTGATGCTCGGCGTCGGAGCTTCGTTCGATTTCTACGCGGGAAATGTGAAGGAATCGCCTGAATGGCTGGGCAAATTAGGTTTGGAATGGTTATTCCGCCTGACGCAGGAACCGAAACGTTTATGGCGAAGATATTTGATACTAAATCCGAGATTTATGTTCCTGGCGGTTTTTCAATTAGCGGGAACAAAAAAGCCCAGGCCTTAAAATCCGTTACTCGGACTCGCCTGCTCCCTTCTCCATATCAGATAAAAAATTTGCCAATATCTCATCGATCTTTTGCGCCTGGATTACAATAATATTGAGATTTTCACGGGATTCGCCGCCGTTCGAATTGTCGCGTAGCATCAGCTGCGCAAAACCGCCTATACTCGTCAGCGGCGACCGAATATCATGCAACATCGTCCGGGCAAGGCAGATACCGGTTACGCTGGCCGGTTTTTCCACGTTATTTTTCATTATCCTAATAAATGATGCTCCAGCATCGAGTCTATCTGACGAATCGCTAAGTAAAACAATACCATGCCCGACCAGACCTGCCGTAAGATATAAGCCCTGCTTTGCCCTTTTGCTTAAAAACCGACATAATAACGTCTTGATTTTAGAAGGTTTTCCATGAAGTTTTTATCCGACATTCGGCTTTTGTTAATCGGTTTGTGGCTCGGGGCGGCGTGTTTCTTTATCGCCGTCGCGCAAAGTGCCTTTGCAGTGCTTCCTGCCCGCGAAATGGCCGGGGCCGTTGTCAACCGGACGCTTTCGGTTCTCAATTACTCGGGACTAGCGATTGCCATA
>JANMSP010000464.1:0-7534 GCA_031389475.1 Pyrinomonadaceae bacterium | reverse complement strand
TTTCGAGTGATAACCTTATCAGTGCCTCGGCCTATTTCAAAAATTTTAACGGCTTCGCTTTTTGCATCAGTTCGTCCGCCTTCTTGAGCCATCACTGCTAAGTCAAAAACCAATACGACGGACAAAACAACGGAGAAATATATTGGACGTCGCATATTCATAAACTTGTCTATCCCTGAGCAATACGCTCTTTCCAAGACTGCGGCGCTCCTCCATCGTCAACACGGATCATTGAGATTGCACCCGGCGAGGGGCAAACCAATGCACATAAATTACAGCCCACGCACTCTTCTTCGATGACTACTGGATAACGCTTTCCGTCCACTTCACGAAATTCAAAACTCTGGTGAGCGCCGTCTTCGCAGGCGACGTAGCAGAGGTTGCAGCGGATACAGTGTTCGTTATTGACACGGGCCTTTACGTCATAATTGAGATCGAGATTGCCCCAATCGGTCACGCGGTTTACCGATTTTCCGATGATGTCGTTGACCGACGCAAAGCCTTTCTCGTCCAGATAATTATTTAGCCCGTCGATCATGTCCTCGACAATACGGAAGCCGTAATGCATAACCGCCGTGCAAACCTGGACGTTTCCGGCGCCGAGCAGCAGAAACTCAACCGCGTCACGCCAGCTATTTATGCCGCCGATGCCGGAGATCGGAAGGTTGAATTCGGCATCGCGAGCTAATTCGGAAACCATATTAAGCGCAATCGGTTTAACCGCCGTGCCGCAATAGCCGCCATGGGCAGCCATACCGTTAACGTTCGGATAAGGAATCATTGTATCGATATCGACGCCCATTACGGAATTGATCGTATTAATCAGCGAAACCGCATCGGCACCGCCTTTCTGTGCGGCACGTCCGGGCGGAACTATATGCGTGACGTTCGGCGTTAGCTTTACGATCACCGGCAACGTCGAAACTTCCTTTACCCACTCGGTAACCATGCAGGTGTATTCCGGCACTTGCCCCATCGCCGCACCCATTCCGCGTTCGCTCATCCCGTGCGGGCAGCCGAAATTCAGCTCAAAGCCGTCGGCACCGGTGTCCTGCGATCTTTTAACAATCTCGTGCCATGCCTCGCGCTTCGATTCGACCATCAGGCTGACGATTACGGCGTGGTCGGGATATTTCTTTTTGCACTCGTAAATCTCCTTCAGATTTACATCGAGCGGCCGGTCAGTGATCAGCTCTATATTATTAAGCCCGATCATCCGCAGAGCACCCTGATCGAGCGACGCCAGCCGCGACGACACATTAACGATCGGCTCCCCCAAAGTCTTCCAAACCGCCCCGCCCCAACCCGCGTCAAACGCCCGCTCGACCATCGAACCCATATTCGTCGGTGGCGCAGATGCCAGCCAGAATGGATTCGGAGATTTGATTCCTGCGAAATTTGAACTTAAATCTGCCATGATGTTGTCAATGTATGCGAATGGGGACAGTTAATGAATAATCAGCTGCTAAAAAACTTCACACGCATACAGAATTTTTCATTCTGGATTACAAAAGATTGAACACAGCATAAAACATAAAAGGAAGAATTAGCGGAGTAAGACCAAACGGGATGGCGAAATTCCCTAATATTCTCCTGAAAAACCATGCGACTGTCGGAAATAAAAATATAGGTATGATCAAGAACAAATAGAAAACGACCATTTGCTTTCCCGATAAACTCCTTCCGCCACTGCCCCACATCCAACCTGCCGTGGAAAAGGCGAGTGCTGCTGCAACGTACCAGCAAGCAATTGATGCGGCGCAACAAACCAAGAATAAGATAAGTGGTCGAATTATCTTCATAGAAACCAACCTGCATCAGAATAATCAGGAATGATGTTCTAAACCATTTCAAGCTTTTCCTTTAAAGCCTTCAAAAACGACTCATTGTTTAATATATCCTTTTCGACGCTTGCGACGTCACCCGAACCGTTTTCCATTATCTTCCGCAGTTCGTTATTGATCTGGGTTTGATACGGTGCGGCGTTAGGCTGAGCCGAGCGATTACGGAAATGTTCGATAACGTCCCCATCAAGGTAAATTGAGACCTTAATCTTTTTGGTATTCTTTAATTTTTCCGCCCAAGGCGATCGGCGGGCTTTGTAAATGCCCGGTTTCATTACCTCGTCATCGTCAAGACCGCTCGCTAGTTCTGCCTGGTATTCCTCTTCGGTCACTACATAATCCGGCAATTCATCTTTTTTGTTCATTGTAGTATTTCACCTGTCTAGCATTGGCCTTCCTTGCAGTAATGATTCGAATTTTCTCATGACGCAAGGTGTAGGCGACAAAAAGCAACCTAATACTTGAGATTCCAATCAACTGGAACCGAATCTCATTATCAGAATCAAGCTCAGCAAATAGCTCGACCGCGTTGGGGTCGAAAAACGCAAGTGATGCCTCGTCGAAGCTAACGCCATGCTTCTTAAAATTCGCTGCCGCCTTCCTCGGATCCCATTCAAACTCCATAAACTATTATACAGACATGTATGGATATATCAAGATATTCTAGATTGCACCCGCGAATCTTACCCTCTCCCCGGAAAGCGATTTATGTATTCCCTGTGCGGCGAGTTTGCCCATTTGGGCGGCATCGACCGCTTCGGCACCGCCGTTGGCGCAGTCGCCGCCGGCGAAGATTTTTGGGTTTGAGGTCTGCATTTGTTCGTTGACGGAGACGCGGCCTTTTTCATCGACCTCGACTCCGGCAACGGTTTCAAAAAAATTACGCATCTTCGTTTGCCCGACGGCTTTTATTACCATGTCGCACTGGATGTCGAAGAGCGTGAGAGTGCCATCGGTTTTTTCGCATTGGAGGCCGGTAACCTGTGTATAGTCCGCATCGGATAAAATACCTATGGGCGCGGCCTGCCAGACGAATTCGACGCCGTCTTTTTTAGCTAGCTCGTATTCGTAATCGTAGGCCGAAATGTCTTTCTCGGTGCGGCGATAGACCATAACTACCTTTTCGGCGCCGAGCCGTTTCGCCTGTGTGACGGCATCGATAGCTGTATTACCGGCACCGATCACGGCGACGATTTTACCGAGCGGGACCGATCTCCAGTCTCGGGTTTTGATCTTTTCGATAAGGTCGAGTGCGTCGTATACACCGTCAAGTTCTTCGCCGGGAATATTGAGCTTATTGGTCGGTCCGAGGCCAATACCGAGAAAGATCGCGTCGTGCCATTCATCTAGCAGATCAAAACTCACCTTATTGATGTCGCCGACAATGTCGAGTTCATCGTCGCCGCCTTTAATTATTGCAGTATTGAGCAGGAATTTTACGCCGAGTTTGGCGATGTGTTCAGCCTCGGCGACGGAGACGCTTTGCGGCATTTTGTATTCCGCCATGCCGTAAGTGTCGAGGCCGCCCGCTAACGCACGACGTTCATAAACTGTTACATCGTAACCTAGTCGGGCAAGATAAGCCGCGCACGACAGCCCCGCCGGGCCGGAGCCGACAATGCCGACTGATTTTCCGTTCGGCTCGCCTTTTTCGAAAACCGGTGTTCCCTTCTCAATCGCGTAATCGGTTGCATACCGCTGCAATCTGCCGATCTCAATGGGCTTTTTCAGCAGAGTTTTCTCGACGCATGCACCCTCGCACAAAACATCGACTGGACAAACCCGCGCGCACGTCGCACCGATCGGATTTGCATCGAATATCACACGAGCCGAACCCTGCAGATTGCCGGTCGCGATCTTCTTGATAAACGAAGGAACGTCAATATGCGTCGGGCACGCGTGAATGCACGGAGCGTCGTAACAATACAAACAGCGGTTCGCCTCATGCAGGGCTTCAGCCGCCGTGAGAGCCGGATTTATCTCCGCGAAGTTTTGCTCGATTTGAGTAATGTCGAGAGGCGAGCAGAATAATTCACTCATAACATTTATTTTAAGGGAGCCTATATTTGGCGACTAAGAATTATCCGCTTTCAAAATTTCTTTTACCGCTTCCTTTAATTGAGGAATTTTATTAATGATCGCGTCCCAGACGATTGCTTGATCGATTCCGAAGTAGCCATGTATAAGTTTACCGCGCATGCCGGCTATCAGCCGCCATTCTATTTCACTATGCTTTTTCCGAAAATCGTCCGGTATATTTTTGACGGCCTCGCCTATTACTTAGATACTACGCACGAAAGCCCGTTGAAGTATCGGGTCAGCAAGATATGTCTCAATTTCCAGGTCTTCGGAGTTATAGGTAATGAATTCGGCTTCGTCTAAAATATGCCGAAGAAAACCATCAATCTGTAATGGCATATTCAATCTCTTGAAGTATCTTCGGACCGATATGCGGGCTTAGCGATTCCGGCGTCATTAGGTCTACTTTTCGTTCAAACAGATCTTCCAGGAAAAAAGCAAGATTCATAAAATTGTCGAACGACTTGCGGCCGTCTTCAAATTCAACGATCAGATCTATGTCGCTTTGCAGTGTCTGTTGTTTACGCAAGAAAGAACCGAAAAGACCGAACCGGCTGACACCGAACCGCTTCAATGCTGCGCGATTTTCGTTTAATTGTTTAAAAACCTGTTCCTTATTCTCAGCAAACATAATGTTATTCTAACAGAACTTTAATCGGCGACGATTTGGCCGTATGCATCGGGCCGGCGATCCCGAAAAAACTGCCACGTGTTACGCACTTCGCGGATCATGTCCATGTCGAGGTCGGCGACGATCAGTTCGTCCCGGTCGCGGCTGCCGACGGCGAGCATTTGGCCGCGCGGGTCGCAGAAATAGCTTTGGCCGTAGAATTCGCCGATATTCCACGGGGCTTCCATGCCGACGCGGTTGATCGCCCCGACGAAATACCCGTTCGCGACGGCGTGGGCGGGTTGTTCGAGTTTCCAGAGATATTCACTCAAACCGGCGACGGTTGCAGAAGGATTAAAAATTATCTCCGCACCATTCAATCCGAGGCATCTCGCGCCTTCGGGGAAATGGCGGTCGTAGCAAATATAAACGCCGATTCGTGCAAACGCCGTATCGAAACACGGATAGCCCAGATTGCCGGGCCGGAAATAGAATTTTTCCCAAAAACCGGGAGCGACATGCGGGATGTGCGTTTTGCGGTACTTACCGAGGTATTTACCGTCGGCGTCGATAACGGCGGCGGTGTTGTAATAAACGCCGGAAATCTCTTCCTCGTAAATCGGTACGATCAGTACCATTCCGTGTTGCCTCGCGATTTCCTGCATTAACTTTACGGTCGGCCCATCGGGAACTTTTTCTACGGCTTCGTACCAGCGGGTCTGCTGTTCGGCACAGAAATACGGTGTCGTGAAGATCTCCTGAAAACATAGCATCTGCACGCCTTGCTTCGCCGCGTCTTCTACCAATCTCATCTGGTTTTCGATGTTAGCTTTCTTGATCTCATCGATCGATGCATCGACTGAAGCTACATTGTGGGCCTGTATCAGGCCGCATTTTATTATTCTTGACATATTCCTATTTAGCCACGAATTACACTAATAGCACGAATGATATATGTATTTTCTTATCAGTGCTATTAGTGTAATTCGTGGTTTATTTATTCTTGGCCGGGAATACCCGTGAGAACACATAATACAACACAAATCCTATACCGAAATGAAGAACCAGGCATAAACATATACCGTATCGCTTTTTCTCACCCGTAATTGAACCGGTTAATCGCCCCGACAATCTTGCCGACTATCTGGCGATCCGTTGGAAAGTAGTGCGTGCCGCTGGGAAGCAGCACCAGGGAAGCTCCGGGGATGATCGACGCCAGAAGCCGTCCCTCTTCCGCACCGACGGCCATATCCTCTTGGCAGTGGAGGACGAGCGTCGGAACCGTGACCTTGCGGAATAGCTTTTGGCCGTCGCCTCTCAAATGGAGCGACTGATGATAACGCGCCGCGGTCTCCGGGTCGGCGGAAGTCCGCTGCAATTCGTTAAAATGAGCAATAAGTTTCGGATCCGCATCCGGGTGAAAAAACATGCTGGTGATAACTTGCCGGAAGGCTGGGGTGTCCCTGCCCCAGCCTTTTCGGATCAATGTCACCAGTGCGTCGTCTTCTTCCGAATCATATCCTGGACGTGCCTGGGCACCGCGACAGTAAGCCCCATATAATATGAGTCGGCTGACACGCTCGGAATGCTGATTGGCATATGCCGCCGCCGTCCATCCTCCCTCCGATATACCAAGCAGAATCGCATTTTCCGCGCCGACCGCTTTCGCCACGGCATCGAGATCCAGCTGGCGAGTCTTTTCAGTGAACTCGCCCGCGAAACGATCTGAAAGACCAATCCCTCGTCCGTCATATCGCAGTACAGTATAGCTCTTAGAAAGAAGTTCCCAGAGATGCCTCAAATCGGGCCATTCCCATTCCATCTCAAGATGCGTGAAATGCCCCAGCACACGAACGAGCAACGGGCCGCTACCGAACATCGAATAGGCGAGTCGCACACCATCCTCGGTTATACAGAAACGGATATCCTGCTGCACGGGGCCGATTTGAATCTTTGTCGGATCGTCACGCTTAAACACCTCTGCCGGGAGAATAGCTGTCGCTTTGTCGCTACCCGAAAAATCGAGTCGAGAACCGTCTTCGAGACAATAATTTAGAGTCTCGTCATCGTAATTTGTTTTACATTCCGGGCACTGCTTCATAAAATAGGCCGCGTGCAATAGCGAGTAATCTTATCACTTAAGCTGCCATTTAGTTCGGGTATAAGCTATTCGGAATTCATTTTTCTCGGCATTTCGCTGCGACTGGCTTCCCGGGTTGGCGGCTATTATTGCCATGGAGCATCCGGCATCGGCGGCGTGGCGCAGTCTGGCTGCAAGCAGTGCGCTTTGGGCTCCTTGTTTTCGGCCTTCGCGAATCGTGCTTGTCCCGGCGAGCAGGGCGACATCGTCATATATTAAAAGTGCTCCGGTAGAAATCGGTTTCCCTTCAAATTCCGCAATGTACGGAAATGCGTTCGCGCACCGGGCACCGATCCGGCAGAACTGAAACATAAAATCGCCCATGCCCGGCATTTCCGTGCTCCAGCCGTCAGCCGCCGTTTGAGCCCAGATGTCTACTTCATCTTCAACGATCACCCGTGTCGTAATTTGCAAATTTGAACGGACAGGTAAATTTTGCTCGTCCAAAGTGCGGAACATTACGCTCGATAATTCGACCGGCTGATAACCGCGGCGATTTAGCAGTTCGATCAGCGAGGCGTCGGTCATCGGGCTGACCTCGTGAAAAACGGGAGCGCCGTGTTTATGGAAAAATGCTTCGAGCCGGTCAAGCTCTGAATCGATGATCTCATCGAACAGCCCAAGCCCGAATGTTTGCGTCAAGGGAGATTCCACGCCGTCGAACATCGCGTAAGCTCCGGCGACTTCGATCCATTCGGCTCCGCTTTCAGGAGACAGCCTCGCCCGCGTTTCAACGAAATCCGCATTCGAGCGCGCTTCCGTTCGTTCGAGTTTTTGCGAAAGGCTTTTGTCCGAAAAAATTGTCATATAGTAGAAAAGAATCCCGGCAGAAGCCTGACCGTTAGGAAGGGCTTTCTTCAG
>JANMSP010000446.1:0-3252 GCA_031389475.1 Pyrinomonadaceae bacterium | reverse complement strand
CACGAAAAAAGCAAATAAAATTACCAAAAATGCTAAAAACACGTTAAGAAATTCAAATGTCCACCGAACCTATAGTTCCGGTGGCCCGTTTCCGATATTTACAAGAGAAAAACCCAGTCGCTATCGCTCCCGGTTCTGACTCGGCAATAATAGAATCCGTTTCGATTCTTTTAATGCATCCTCCAAATCAACAATTTTTCCATCAAGCTGCATTTCATAAACCGCATCAAGTATTTGCTTGAACTGCGGCGACGGTTGAAGGCCGAGATCAATCAAATGCCTGCCCATCAATATCGGATCGGGGGCTTTTTTCTCGATCTGTAGTTCCCTGACCTTTTCGATAAACCATTCCTGAGCTTCCGAGCCGAACCATTTTTCCTTCGGCAGCCATTCCGGGTTGCGTCCGAGCGAATCCGCTTTTGCGACTCGGTAAAGCAGATCCGGTTCAACTTTGCGGGCAAGGCGCCGAAAGGCTCCATCTCCGACTGGTGATTTTGCCTTGTAATACTCGCCCGGTTTCAGATGATAACGCACGAGCTGCACGATCTGATTACGCACGTCGAAACCGTTAAGCGTGTAAATTCCTAGCGTATCCAAAAATGTAAGCGTCGGTTCGACACCGGCCTCGTCATGAGAATGTGATCGCCAGCGGCCGTCAAAGAATTGCGTCGTCGGAGGCTTGCCGAAATCGTGGGCGAGCGCACCCAGCATCACCGCGACCTGTTTTTCATACGGCAGATCGTCGATCAGCTTGCGGGCTTCGTCAACGACCATCAGCGTATGCACATCGACATCGCCTTCCGGATGCCACGCCGCCTCTTGCGGGACACCGACTAGGGCCTTTAACTCCGGGAAAATCTGATCGACAACGCCGAGATCGTATAACCACTTCAATCCTATCGAAGGCCTCGCGGGTTTGAGCAGCAGTTTTTCAAGCTCGCTCCAAATACGCTCCTTCGGCAGATCGGTAACATCGATTGTCTTGCAGAGCTCAACGGTTGCGGCGTCAATATCAAACTCAAACCGAGCCGCGAATTGCGCCGCGCGCAGAACGCGCAAAGAGTCTTCACCGAAAGTATCAGGTGAAACCATTCGGAGTAATTTGCTTTCAATGTCTTTCCGGCCATCGAACGGATCAATGATGTCGCCCGTCAGCGGATCTTTGAGAATCGCATTAACAGTAAAATCTCGCCGCCTGCACGCTTCTTCAAACGACATCGCAGGATCGCCTTCAACGACAAAACCCTTATGCCCGCGTGAAACCTTCTGCTCTCGCCGCGGAATCGAAACGTCCAGATCGTTCCCGATCTTATAAACCGTAAACGCCTCGCCGACGGCATTCAAAGGAGCGCGGACGCCTTCGTCCGCCAGTTTTTCCAAAATTTCCTTCAACCGGTTCGCCTCAACGCCGTAAACCTCAACATCCCAATCCTTCGGCTCGACGCCCATAAGCCAGTCCCGGACACAACCGCCGACAAGCATCGCCCGCCCGCCATTAGCTTTGACGGTTTCGGCGAGTTCGAGGATTTTTTTGTGCAAAATGTTCATCGCAAAACGTCTGTCTTTCACTATATCTCAGTTGTTGAAATCAAAAAAAGTGATTTCTCCAGTTTTGTAGGTGAGAAGCGGCAAACGCATGAGCTTCCGCACTTGGTAAAGTAATGTGGGAGAGTTTGCCGGTATGGGTCTTGACAATACGCCAAATTCAGGGTAGGTCGAGCACAATTCATGGTGTTAATCAGTAGTTCCGCAACTCGAGTCGAGGATGTGGTTCCGAGAAGGAGATTTAATGGCACAGCTAACATTTAGAGTTCCGATAAGTATAGCCGTAGATAGTAGCGATATCGCACGTCAGTTCGGTCAAAATGCCGCCGAGCAGCCGATCTTCGATCGAATGAAAATAGACGCGGCCCTTGGCTCCCCGGGGGATTTCGGGCTGTTTGAAGACGATGGGAACAACAGTTCCGACGATAACATGTTTGGCTTTATCGTACTTCGCAACAAACTGCCGTCGGAACGCGCAACCGAGATGAAGAACTACCGAGCGAATTCGTCGGGGGACTGGGCCCGTCCGGACGCACTCGTTCACAGTTCAAAGGTCCGCGAGTACTACGAGATCAAGCCCATGTCTTTCGACAGCTGGGATGGGGGTCAGAAGAAGTTCCCGAAGATCGATCGCTTCATCGCGCGGTTTCAACTGCCGTACCGCCGGGGCGACAGCTATCTGAGCGGCGATCAAGTCCATGAGGCCGAACTGCTTGAAAGCAATGCCGGGTTCCAGTCGGAGATGGAGGCCTTGCAAACGATGTTTGGCCTGCGCAAGATCAGGCTGTTTCTGCAGTGGGAAAGGCCCGAACCCGGGTTGCTATTGTACCTAGCCAAGGTTACCGCCGAAACGAACGATCCCGCCCCAAGGAACTTTCCGATGCAGGAACTCGCTACCTGCGTAGTGAAGCTAGGCGTCCAGGCGGCCGTTCCCGCAGCGAACCTGAATGCCTCGGCCACCCGTGCCCTGCAAGGCGCATTCGACCAAATTCGAAACCAGCTCAACCAACTCAGGAGCAATCTAGCACGCGAGATGAATCTGCACCAGACGCTTCTCAATCAGGCAAAGCCCTCAACACTCCAGACGGCCACGACCATCCTCGGCCTCGCGAATCCCGTGACGGCGCTGCCGACATTGGTCAACATCGCGATCAACCCCGCGATGAGGCCTGTCGTCGGAGCTGCCGTCCAGACATTGAACCCGGCCAAGCACACGATGGCGATCTGGAAGGCGACCCAGGATGCTTTGAGTGCCGCCGATGCTGCTTTGCAGGCGCGAAACCCCTCCGGCGCTCTTACTCAACTCGCGGTCGGCCTCGCGAGTTTCGTCAAGGCCGACCAGCAGTTGACGGCATTCAGGGAAGGGACCGAACTCGCCGGGCGCAGGGCTCAAGTGATCATCGGCGTAACCGCAGCGGCGGTCGCGCTGACTGCCGTGGCGGTATTTAGCTTTCAAGCCGTGGCGGTTGGCGGTGTGGCAACAACTTCCGCAGGCACCTCCGCGACGGCGTTGTCGCCCCAGGTTCGGATTGCCGCTGAGGCCTTCAAGGAGGGTATGATTCGCGTCGCGACAGCGGAATCGCCGGCGGCATTCGACGCAGGCGTTGAAATGATCATCGAGGAAGCTCCCGGGAAATTGATGCAGATGGTAGTGCGCCCCTAATGTTAGATACTTGGTTGCGTTCTGCTTGCAATGAAATTACGAGC
>JANMSP010000397.1:0-8643 GCA_031389475.1 Pyrinomonadaceae bacterium | reverse complement strand
CAAACCTTGAACTTAACGGCCCCGGTCGCTACCGCTCGCGGTTCTGACTAGCTTCGTCAGTCAAAGCTTGATTTGCTGCTGGAACATTCGGTAGTGGCACTGATATATTCATTTGCGGTCTTATTTTCTCTTCGACGGTATCTGGTGTTACTTCTGGTTGAGCAAGCGGTTAAATTGATGAACTCTGTAAACGATCTGCCGATTGGAATTTTCGATTCGGGCGTGGGCGGCCTGACCGTTTACCGCGCGCTGCATAATCAATTGCCGAACGAGCATTTTGTATACCTCGGCGATACGGCGCGTGTTCCTTACGGCACAAAATCATTGGCGACGGTCGAGCGCTATGCCTTAGAAAACTCGCAGTTTTTGGCTTCGGTCGGGATTAAAATGCTGGTCGTGGCGTGCAATACGGCGTCGGCACTGGCGTTGCCGAAAATTCGTGAGCGGATCGGGATCGATGTCGTCGGGGTGATCGGGCCGGGAGCGAGAAGGGCGGTCGAAATGACGAAGGACAAAGCGAACCCGAGGATTGCCGTGATCGCGACGGAAGCGACGGTGGCGAGCAATGCCTACGCCGATTCGATCCGGCGTGCATCGAATAAGGCCGAGATTGCTCAGGCCGCGTGTCCATTATTCGTCCCGCTGGCCGAGGAAAATTGGCTGGCGGAGCCCGAAACATTTTCAATCGCCGCGAAGCATTTGAAAACCATTATCGATTTCCGGCCGGACGCTCTCGTGCTCGGCTGCACGCATTACCCGATACTTCGTGAAGTGATTCAGCAAACCGTCGGGCCAAATGTTAAACTTATTGATTCCGGAGAGGCGGCCGCGGAAGAAGTTGAAGAGCTTTTGATCGCGAAAGGCCTCGCAAATCCGAAAGAAGTGGGCGGAACCAGAACGCTTTGCGATGATCTCGATCATTTTTACGTTACCGATGCGGCTGAGCGATTTGCCAGAGTTGCGGAAAGATTTTTAGGATCGCCGCCGTCGAAACTGGAAGCAATTGAGGTCTTGGAAATCGTGAAGCGTGAATCGTAAATCGAAAGATTTATTGCGGACGCTCCTAACGATTGACGACTTCACGATTAACGATTTACGAAATATGACTTACGAAAGACTAGACAAACGAACATTTGACCAGATACGCACCACGAAGATCACGCCGAATATTTCGCCGTATGCCGAAGGCTCGGCTCTGATCGAAGTCGGCGGGACAAAGGTGATCTGTACGGCGAGTGTTGAGGACAAAGTGCCGTTCTTTATGCGGAACAAGGGCCTCGGCTGGGTGACGGCCGAATACGCGATGCTGCCGCGGGCGACGAATACGCGGACGCAGCGTGAAACAAACCGGCCGGCGGGAAGGACGCAGGAAATTCAGCGGCTGATCGGTCGAAGCATGCGTGCCGTCGTCGATGCCAAAGCTCTCGGCGAGCGGCAGATATTTCTCGATTGCGATGTAATTCAAGCCGACGGCGGAACGCGGTGCGCATCGATCACGGGCGCTTACGTCGCTCTCGCGTTAGCATGCCGCAAATTGGTTACTCGCGGAACAGTAAAAACCTCGCCTTTATTGAGCGAAGTCGCCGCCGTCAGCGTCGGAATCATTGAAGGCACGCCGATCCTCGACCTCGCTTACATTGAAGATTCGAATGCCGATGTCGATATGAATATAGTCTGCACCGGCGCCGGAAAATTCATCGAACTGCAGGGCACCGCCGAACGCGAGCCGTTCTCGCGCGACCAAATGAACGAAATGCTGGCACTCGCTGAGATCGGGATCAATCACCTGTTTACGATTCAGCGAAATGCTTTGAACGGATAAGGTTTGTGATAAATTATTGGCTATATGGGATTAGCGCAGCAAAAACCGAAAATTTATACGCCGGAAGAATATCTGGAATTGGAACGGGCTGCAACTGTTCGTCACGAGTATCTGGACGGTGAAATTTTTGAAATGGCTGGTGCTAACAGGCGGCACAATGTTTTGTCGGCCAATATTATGCGGCTTTTAGGAAATCAACTGCTCGACCGCGAGTGCAGTGCCTACAGCAGCGATATGCGTATAAAAATATCGCCGGCCGGTGATTATACTTATCCCGATGTTGTGGCGGCATGCGGCGAGGAAATTTTTGAGGATGATAAAGAAGACAATCTTCTCAATCCGATGCTGATTATTGAAGTCCTTTCGAAATCGACCGAAGCATATGACCGCGGAGGGAAATTCGGGGCTTATCAGACCATCGAAAGTTTTCGGGAATATGTTTTGGTTACACAAGAGCCTTTTCGAGTCGAGCAATTTGTGCGGAAGGAAGAGAATGTCTGGACCTATTTCGAGTTTCGCAGGCCGGATGAGATCGTTAAGCTGAGCTCAATCGGCTGCGAACTTTCGCTTCGCGATATTTACCACAAAATCCAGCCCAAATTTCCGAGAGAAGTAGTTTAATAACAACATAATTATCGGAGAAAATACTTGAACGAAAAACAATTCGACGGAAAATCGGCGATCGTGACAGGAGCGACGCGCGGGATCGGGAAGGCGATTGCACTTGAGTTGGCGAGACGCGGGTGCAATGTCGCGTTTAATTATTCGAAGAGTGCGGATGAGGCTGAAAAGCTGAAAACGGAGATAGAATCGCTGGGTGTGAAGGCGATTGCCGCGCAGTGCGATGTGGCGAATACCGAAGCGGCGGCGGATTTCGTTAAACACGCGAAGGAATCTTTTGAGACAATTGATTTTTTGGTGAATAATGCGGGAATTACGCGTGACCAGTTGATCTTGCGGATGAAGGAAGACGACTGGGATGCGGTGATCGACACGAATTTGAAGGGCGCGTGGAATTTTTCGAAGGCGGTATTGCGGCCGATGATGAAGAATGAGGCGGGCGGTTCAATACTGAATATTTCTTCGATCAGCGGCGTCGTCGGGATGCTCGGGCAGTCGAATTACTCGGCTTCGAAGGCCGGGATGATCGGGCTGACGAAATCGCTGGCGAAGGAGATCGCAAGCCGGAAGATCACCGTCAACGCACTCGCTCTCGGGTTGATCGAGACGGAAATGGCTGCGGAGATGAATGCTGAATACCGCGAAAAGATATTGGAGCAAATTCCGCTGAAGCGTTTAGGAAATGTGCAGGAAGTGGCAGAGATCGCGTGCTTTTTGCTGTCGGATTCGGCGGCTTATATTACCGGGCAGGTTATTCAGGCCGATGGCGGGTTGGCGATGTAATGTTCTGAGTTCGAGCTTCAGCTTGTCTTTTGCCTAAACCGTAAGACAAGCTGAAGCTTGAACTCAGAACGGTTGAAATATGTCTTTAGAAAACGAGAACCCGGGGGAAGAGAAGCAGATAACGCCGGAAGAATATCTTCTCGATCAGAAGAAATCTATCCGCAAAAAGTCCTGGTGGGCCGTCGGTATCGGCGGTTTTATTGTTTTGGTCCATCTTGGATGGCTGATGCTTTTCGCGGTGCTTGGCGGCAATCCGGATTTTTCGGTTTTGTTTCGGAGTATTTTCTTTATATTAGGTCTGTTCGCTCTAGCGGCGGGGATCTGGGGTTTATATTACGCGAAGAATCTTAGTTTAGAAGAAATAATACCGTCCGCGGAGGCCGTCGCATTTCTAGAGAAGTCTCAAGCTACCAGCCGCTATTACACATTCGTTTTGGCCGGATGTATCGCTGCGGTGTTTTTGACGCAGCTATCGATCGGCTTTGAAGAATCAATATTGGCGGCGGGTTTTGTAAAGGAAGACGTTATCGGAAAAGGAGAGTATTGGCGAATACTTACCGGCGGCGCACTGCACGGCGGATTTTTGCACATTTATTTTAATTCGCAAGCGCTTTTCGGCATTGCGAGCATGATCGAAGTTCTTTCAAATCGTGCGCATCTGGCGATCGTATTCCTGCTTTCGGTAATTGGGGGCGGATTGCTTAGTTTGGCGTTTGTGCCGACGGGGCAGGTCGTCGGGGCTTCGGGCGGAATAATGGGATTGATCGGCTATTTAGCCGTGTACGGGTATCGCCGTAAGGCACAGCTGCCGCCCGATTTTTTGAAAAGTGTGCTTATCAACATCGGTTTTATCGCCGCGTTCGGCCTGATCGCTTATCAAATTATCGACAACTTTTCTCATGCAGGCGGGCTAATTATCGGAGCGCTATATGGTTTCGTCCAGGTGCCGAAAGACCTGTCGCAGGATCCGCGTAAAGTCAGCCTTTTCATTGAAATTGCCGGTATTGTCGCCCTCGCTATTTACATCGCCGAGGCCGCATTCGCGATCTTTCGGATATCGAAATTATCTTGAGAATTCCGTGATCTTGGCAGAAGCCTGACCGTTAGGAAGGGCTTTCTTAATTACGCGGCGAAGAAAGCCCTCCCTGACGGTCAGGCTTCTGCCGTTGATTTATGGCTAGAGTTAGAGTTCACCAACATGTAAATCCGCTTTCGCCGTATTACCGTCAGACTCCCGAGCCGATTGATCTGGAAAAGGTATTTGCCGACGCGACGCTGCCGCTGCACGTTGATATCGGCTGTGCCCGCGGGCGGTTTATTCTGCGTATGGCAATGGCCGAACCGGGATGGAATTTTCTCGGCGTCGAGATCCGCGAGCCGCTGGTCGATGAAGCGAACCGGATCGCTGCGGAAGAGCATTTGGGTAATGTGCATTACGCATTTGCCAACGCAATGCTGTTCCTTGATGATTTGCTGAAAAATATTCCCGACGGCCGGCTACAGGCGGTGACGATCCAGTTTCCCGATCCGTGGTTTAAGAAACGGCATGCGAAACGGCGGATGGTGAGTAAAGAATTGGTGGCTGCTGTTGTTGCTAAACTAGCTGATTCCGGCAGAATTTTTGTGCAGACGGATATTGAGTTTCTAGGGGAGGAAATGTTTGATTTGTTTCGCCAGAATAGAGATTTGAAGGAAGTCGAGATCAATTCAAATCCTTTTCCGGTGAGAACGGAAAGAGAGACGGCGGTCGAGGACAAGGAATTGCCGGTTTATAGATCCATGTTTCTCAGGCAATAAATTAATTTTCAAAATAAGGGTAGGTCAATGTTCCCCGCATTTTCTGTGCAACGCCCTTATAGTTATAAGGCCGGAACTTTGATTTGAATGCAGCGGCTTCGATTTCAGAAGCGTCCTTAAATTGCGGATCGACTGCTTTAGCTTCAATCACATCTCCTTTTTCATCCACCAATATATTTACGGCGGTTTGCCTAACCCGAACGGTTCCCATCATCGAGATCGACCCAAATCCATAAGCGTATGAAAATAAAAAGGCCGGATTATCAAACGCAGCTGGCGGCGCAAACCTTTTTAATTTGATTCGTTCAATTTGCCTGGCCCGAAGCGCCAGCCGCGGGCTTGTCACGGGAAGCAATTCGGACTTTCCGGTAATCGTAGAAATCCGTTTCGCTAAATTGGCGGCCTCGGTTTCTCTGTCGGTTATGATCAAAAGTTCGACCATTCCTCGAAATGCCGGAACTAGAGCCTTGTGTGAAGTTCCGTGTTTCTTTTCAGTCGTCGAGATATACCTTTCGTAAAACGGCAAAGCCTTTTCGAAATTTATCCAGCGCATGTAAAAATCGCCAAAGCCCAAAACCGATTTCATGGTCGCGTCCGATTCCGATCCTGAAAATTTTTCCTGAACAGCGAGAGCCTCGGTAAATAGCTTTTCCGCTTCATCGATTCGGGAACGAGGGTCTAGACGCGGGGAAACCGGCATATGATTGTTCAATACCCAAGCCAGCTCGTTTTTGAGAGCCGATGTGGAAATGCTCTCTCCCTGACCCAATTTGTTGTAAACCGTCAAAGATTTGCGAAAAAGAGACTCGGATTTTTCGCTGTCGGTTTCTATTGTCTTTGGATCATTTTTCCCATCTGCCACCTTTCCGGCAGCATTCAGCCTGAGCAGCAAACGAAGCCGTTCCTTGTGCAGCATCCCCAAATTCATGAGTGCGATAGCGTAGGTTTCCGAGTCTTTCGAGATTCTCTTTTCGTTATCGAGAACTTGTTCGGCGAGTGGAATTGCCTCGTTAAAATTACCTAGTTGGTAAAGGTTTGAAATCTGCTTGTTTAGTGCCTCGGAATCGAGTGGCTGGTTTTGAGCGAAAACCACTGTATTCGTTGAAACAAAAATCAGTAAAACAACTAGGTAACTTTTCATTTTTAACCTCAAATTGATCACTTCCAGTTTTTCTCTTTGTTAAATCTTTTGACAAGCATATCACGTCTCATCTTCGGCAGGTGGTCGATAAACAGCGTACCGTTGCAGTGGTCGGTTTCGTGCATGAAGGCTCGGGCGGCGTAGCCTTCGGCGTCTTGTTCGAACCATTCGCCTTTTTCGTTCTGGGCGCGGAGGCGGGCTTTTTGTGGGCGGACTACGACAGCGGGGACTTTGCCGACGGATAGACAGCCTTCCGGGCTGGATTGTTCGCCTTCGGTTGATATTATTTCGGGGTTGGCAGCGATGAGCTTAATGCCTTCGCAATCCATTACGAAAAGGCGAAGATTAAAGCCGATCTGCGGAGCGGCAAGGCCGACGCCCTCGGCATCGTACATCGTTTCGAACATGTCAGCGCAGAGGTCTTCGAGTTCCTTGTTAAATTCGGTTACCGGCTGACCAACCTCGCTGAGAACTTTTTCGGGATATTCTGTAATTCTTCTTAGAGCCATAAGGATGTCGGCCACTAATTTCACAAATTTCACGAATAAGAAGAATTATTAGTGTGATTTGTGTAATTAGTGGCTAAAGGTTCTATCGCGGTATGTAGCCGGAGCGGGCGCCGCGGCGGAAATCGCGTTTGGCGTTGAAGCCCTTTTCAGTGCGTGCCTGGCATTCCCAGCAAACTATTCGCGTTTCGTTCGAGGCGTCGAGGAACGCGTTGTAATGCTCCATTTCGCGGTCGCATTCGCTGCATCTTGCGGGCGGTTTTTCGGTTATTTTAGGGTCGGTCGATTCGATCATAAATTTTTCCAACGCCGACAGGATGCCAGCGTAACTATTCTAATCTCAATTTCGGGCAAAAGAAAGAGACGGTCGAAACCGCCTCTCTGTAATCTATAAATATTCTTCTATTCCGGCGGTCCGGTGCATCCGGCGCCCATTAATGCGGGTTGTTTAGTGCTGATGATCGGGTATTCCTCGGCGGTCGCGTTTATCTCCAGCCAGTTCATATACTCGGGCGGGATCGACATATCGGAGAAAATGGCTTCGACCGGGCATTCGGGAAGGCAGGCGTCGCAGTCGATGCAGGTATCGGGATTGATCAAAAGTTTGTCCGGCAGCTCGTGAAAAGCTTCGACGGGGCAGACAGCGGCGCAGTCCGTGTATTTACATTCGATGCATGGCTCGGCAACAATATATGTCATTTAATGAAAAAATCTCCTCGGCTCCGGCGAAAACGCAAATTAAAACCCTAATACCCAAAGGATAACTTGTCAAATCAGGTTATACAAGTGGTAGAATGCCATCATAATTAAAACTTAACTGTTCGATAACCTAAGGATATATAGATGAAAGATATTAAAGCGGAACGCGAATTATCACTGGATTTTTTGCGTGTTACGGAAGCGGCTGCCATTGAATCGGCACGGACGATGGGTCAAGGCGATCGCAAGCATTCCGACCACGTCGCGGTCGAAGCGATGCGTGAAGTGATGGACACGGTTCCGATGCGCGGCCGCATTGTGATCGGCGAAGGCGAACGCGACGAGGCTCCGATGCTGTATATCGGAGAAGAGCTTGGCGGCAGAGCTTATTCAGACGAGGCAAGGGCTGAATTTCCCGAAGTGGATATCGCGGTCGATCCGCTTGAGGGGACGAATCTGTGCGCTCTAGGTGCGAACAATGCCATTGCGGTCCTCGCGGCTGCCGAACGCGGCGGCCTTCTTTATGCTCCGGACATTTACATGGACAAGATCGTCGTCGGCCCAAGCTGCCGCGGATCGGTGGATATCGACGCGCCGGTCAAGGATAACCTTAAAAATATTGCGAGGCGGCTCGGTCGCGATGTCGATGATCTGACAGTAATCTGCCTTGAGCGAGGCCGCCATAAACAGCTTATCGAAGATGTCCGTGCGACGGGTGCTCGGATCAGGCTCATCTCCGACGGTGATCTTTCGGCGGGAATTTCAGCGGCAGTCGCCGGAACGAACATTCACGCTTTGATGGGAATCGGCGGTGCCCCGGAAGGCGTGATAACCGCCGCGGCGATGAAATGTTTGAACGGCGAGATACAGGCGAGGCTGGTTTTCGATCATTCCAAATTAGGCGTGGATAAATCGAAGGTGCCGCCGCCGGAAGAGGTAATGGAACGGCTGAAAGACATGGGAATTACCGATCCGCATAAGATCTACGATACGAACGACCTTGCTCCGGGTAAAAAGATAATCTTCGCGGCGACCGGCGTTACGGACGGCTCGCTGCTGCGCGGCGTGCGTTTCTTCGGTGCCGGAAAACGAACGCATTCGGTTGTGATGACGACCGATTCGAAGAGCATACGATTCGTCGATACCGTCCACGTCGAAGGCGGGCCGGATGCGGTAATTAGGTTTTAGATAATTCGGCGGAAGCCTGACCGTAAGGGAGGGCTTTCCTGCACGCCGGGCGGAAGAAAGCCCTCCCTTACGGTCAGGCTTCTGCC
>JANMSP010000443.1:0-4413 GCA_031389475.1 Pyrinomonadaceae bacterium | reverse complement strand
GCATCGAAATTTTGACGAAGCCCGGCTCCGACAAGTGGCGCGGAAACGCCTTTACCAATTTCAATGACGAAAGCCTCAATTCACGCAATCCATTTTCCCCGAACAGGGCCCCGAGCCAAACCCGGGCCTTCGGCGCAAATGTTTCGGGGCCGATTCAGAAAGGCAAATCCTCGTTTTTTGTCGATTTCAGCAACCGTGACCAGGACAATAACGCGGTAGTCAACGCCCGGCTTTTGGACGCAAACTTGAACGAAATTCCGTTCTCACAGGAATTTCAGGTGCCGAGCCGCCGTTTATCAATTAATCCGAGATTCGATTACCAGATCAACGACAAAAATACGCTGGTCGCCCGCTACAGTTTTGAACGAAGCACTGTTGATAACCAGGGAATCAGCACCACATCGCTGCCTTCGCGGGCCTATGCGACCGAAAATGTCGAACACGAAATCAGATTGACCGAGACGATGATCATTAATCCGACGACGATCAACGAAACCCGGTTTGAAATCGATTATGAAAAACGCGAACAGGTTGGCGATAATTCGATCCCGACAATTAACGTTGCCGATGCGTTTACCGGCGGCGGCGCCCAGATCGGCCGGAGTTTCAACCGTGGAAACGACTGGGAACTGCAGAACTATACGACGACGTCCGTCGGAAAAAACTCGGATCATACCTTAAAGTTCGGCGTGCGAATCCGCAGCACTAGCTTTACAGATCGATCGGAAAATAATTTCGGCGGTACATTCTCCTTTCAGGGCGCTCCGGAGATTCGAACTCCGGCAGGCTGCGTCCCGCCTGTTAATCCGGGCGATCCGCCGTGCGTCATCATTCCTGCTTTGGCGCCGCTCGATCAATTTCGCGGGAATATACAGGGTGACGATACTCAGCGATTCGTTCCTTCTCAATTCACTATCACATCGGGCAATCCGGAACAAAAGATTTCAAGAAGGGATTATGGACTATTTATAACTGACGACTGGCGCGTTAATCAGGGACTGACACTGAGCTTTGGGCTTCGCTACGAGAACCAGACGAACATCAGCGATCACACTAATTTCGCTCCGAGATTTTCTTTTGCGTGGTCGCCGGGCGCGGGCGGAGCAAGGGCACCGAAAACGGTTATCCGCGGCGGCTTCGGCGTATTTTTCGATCGCTTTAGCGAGAACCTGACGCTTCAGGCTTTGCGTTTCAATGGTCGCGAACAGATCAATCTGGTTGTTAGTGCGATCGATTCCAATCCGGCCCGTCAGGCGGCAGCCGTTATATTGCTGCGGCAGGCGGTGTTTACCGTTAACGGCGTTATGAATGAGCCGACATCAGCCCAAATTCAGCGCGACTTGCCGCAATCGAATACGATCAGGACTACAGCTGATGACTTGCAATCGCCGACGATTTACCAGATTGCCCTCGGCGTCGAACGGCAGCTTCCGGGCCGGTCAACGCTTTCGATGTTCTATATCGGTTCACGAACGCAGAACTTTTTGCGTTCGAGAAATATAAATGCCCCGCTTTGTCCTCCGCAAGCGGCGACTTGTGTAAATGGAATAAGGCCTGATCCGACACGCGGGAACATCAATCAATACGAATCGAGCGGTGTTCTTAATCAGAATCAGTTGGTCGTTAATTTCCGTACGATGTTCAGCCCGAAGCTTTCATTGTTCGGAAATTACAGGCTTGGATATGCGAGCGGCAACTCGGACGGAGCGGGAAGTTTTCCGGCATACACCTACGATCTTACGGATGAATACGGACGCTCTTCATTCGATACTCGCCATAATTTCGTAATCGGCGGAAATATTACACTGCCGTGGAATGTATCCGTAAACCCGTTTATTATCGCGAACACGGGCCGTCCTTTTAATATTACTCTCGGACAAGATATTAACAGTGACGGGCAATTCACGGAACGTCCGACATTTGGGCGGTTAGCACAGGAGTGTGCTGAGCAAGGACTGAATTCGTCATTCTGCGATACATCGGATCAAGACGCAGGCGCGATCGTGCCCCGCAATTATGGTCAGAGTCCGGGTTATTTTTCAGTGAACGTTCGAGTCGGCCGAAATTTTGGGTTCGGTAAATCTCCGCAAATGGCCGCGGCAAGCGGAACTGGCGACGCTGGCTCTGCGGCTGGCGGAGCGATTCCCGCTGGTGGTGGACAAGGTGGACGCGGTGGTGGCGGGGGACGCGGCGGTGCCGGAGGCGGTGGTAGAGGCGGAGGTTTCGGCGGCTTTGGCGGCGGCGGTGAAGTGAGAAAGCCTTATAATCTGAACCTTGGGGTAAATTTCAATAACCTTTTCAACAAGGTCAATTTTGGTACGCCGGTCGGTAACGTAAGCTCAGACAGATTCGGCCAGTCAACCTCGACAAGCGGAGGATTCGGCGGCTTCGGCGGCGGAGGCGGTTTCGGCGGTGGAGCGAACCGTCGTATCGAACTATCAGCTCGATTTAGCTGGTAACGACAGCGAGATTGTTATATTTTGAAAGAGGCGAAAATTCGGGGTTGGATATTCACCTCTTTTTTATGCAGGAAAATTTTATGATTAGAATTGCCGCTTTTACTTTCGTTTTGGTTTTTTCTACGAGTGTTTTATTTGGACAAACCTCTAAGGTTCAACCGCCGGCCGCTGTAATACCTCCGGCTAAAAATTTCGATGCGGAAAAAGTATTGGCGAAGCTTGCTCTTGAAGCTCACGGCGGGGCAAAGCTCAAGGCGATGAAAACGCTGGTGATTCGCGGCTCGGTAGATGTCACATCTTCGGCGATCCCGCAGGCCATTCCGGCGACGTTTGTCACGATCTTTTCGAACGAAAAATACCGTTTTGAAATAGATAATCCGTTTCAGCCGCTAAAGCAGGTTTTTGACGGCACGCAGACCTCGACATCAATACAGGGCGGATTCACGTTGCCGCCGATCAACCGCCTCGGTTTTCCATTGCTGCCGCGAATCGGCGATGCAAGCTTTATCATTACGTCACTGCCGGAAGGGAAAAAGAAAAGAACGGGATTCAGGATGACATCGCCTGAAGGCTTTTTCACTGATTTTTATCTAGACGAAAAAACTAATCAGGTAAAGGGTTACGATTCGACCTATCAAATGAGCGGGCGGACGATCACGACCTCGGTGGAGATCGATAAAATGAAAATTATTGACGGCATTATAGTGCCTGAGAGATACGTTCAGCGGTTCGATATGGAGCGGATGACCGTTTACGCCGACTTTAAGGCAAAGGAAATTCTTATAAACTCGGCGGTGGCGGATGATGTGTTTAGTTTAGAGTAACGCCCGCTCTTCACCGGGCAGAAGCCTGACCGTTAGGGAGGGCTTTAGACGCTAACCTGTAAGAAAGCCCTTCCTAACGGTCAGGCTTCTGCATAAGAATCGATTCCAGCTCTGAAGCAGCGTCTACCCCTTCAGTCTAGGAGGGAGTTAAGAGAAGAATCACGCCTCAAGGCGTTACTCTTACGCGTTGAACCGGCTCGATTTCCACCAGTCGATCGTGTGTTGCAGGCCTTCCTCTAAACCGACGAGCTTTTCGTAGTTCAAATAAGTTTTTGCCAACGTATTGTCTGCCTGCGAGTGTTTTACGTCGCCCTTTCGTTCGGGGTGATAGTTCGCTGAAAGGTTTTCGCGGCCGGTGATTTTTTTTAATACCTCCAGCAGTTCATTTAGCGTAACGCGTTCGCCGTTCGCGACATTCATTACCTGTCCCAAACCTTGGGTCGTCTGTGCGGCTTTGATGTTGGCATCGACGACGTTCGCGATGTAGGTGAAATCTCTCGATGTCTCACCGTCGCCAAAAATCGTCGGAGATTCACCCTTCATTAGTGCGTCGATGAATCTCGAAATTACACCCGAATAGGCCGACGAGGGATTCTGCCGCGGGCCGAAAACATTGAAATATCTGAGAGAAACTGTCTCGACGCCGTAAACTTCATTGAATACACGGCAGTAAAGTTCGCCGGTCAGCTTTGCGGCGGCGTATGGCGACATCGGTTCCGGAGCCATTGTTTCGACCTTCGGCAGCAGCTGCTGATCTCCGTACGCGGAACTCGACGCGGCGTAGATCAATCGGTTGACACCAGCGTCTCGTGCCTTCATAAGTAAATTAAATGTACCGTTTACGCAGGCCTGATGCGTTTCCAGCGGGTTATCGACCGAGCGCGGAACACTAGGCAATGCCGCTTCGTGAAAAATTATTTCAACATCGGCGAGAGCTTTAGCAAGCGCCGAATCATCGTTCAGGTCGCCCTCGATAAAGTCGAAATCACCGGATATTTCTTCGAGGTTCTCGCGAAATCCGGTCACGAGATTGTCCAGTATTTTTACCTTCGCACCCTGCCGTATAAGTTCGTCCGCAAGATTCGAACCGATAAATCCGGCACCGCCGGTGACCAATATAGTTGTCGAGA
>JANMSP010000435.1:0-12414 GCA_031389475.1 Pyrinomonadaceae bacterium | reverse complement strand
ATTTGATAGAAGCGGTAATCCTTCGCCTTTTCATGAAAGATACGGCCAACCCCATACCCCACGCAATCGCCCGCGATTCCGCCCAACATTCCCGCCAAAAAAACTTTGAGAAAACTGTATGGCCCGAAAAACGAGCTGTGTGCCATCGCACCCGAAATCAAAAGGGTAATATCGCCCTCGATAGTGCAGAGAGCGAACACCGCGTAGATGCCGTATTGCTCGATAATTTGTGAAAGATGATCCATACAGGGCTCACCGTAGAGTATCTTTCCATCGTGTTTCAGTCAAACTATCGGGAGGGCCGTAAAGACCTCACTATCGTCGAGAGGTTGGTTGACACTTTACCGGGCAGTGACTAAAATCGGCTTAGTTTCGGCGAAAGTGTTAACTGGAAAGGTGTTTAGACAATGGCGGAATTTACAAATCAGGCGGAAAATCTTGTCGGGATCGAAGTTTCGAGCGGGGCGTTTAACGCGGTGCGGATCGACGCGGGCGGACGGGTCTTGGACACGCTTCAGATGCCTTTCGATCGCACGGGGGAAACGCTTGCTCAGCTTGTATCCGCCGTTAATAAATTGAAAGTATCGTTTCCCGGTGTCCAGAAAATCGGCATCGCTGTGCCGGGGCTGATCCGGCGCGCGACGAGCCGCGTGGCGGTCTCCGCTCATATTCCAGATCATTCGGGCCTCGATCTTGCTGGTGAGGTGCAGGCCGCGACCGGGCTGGAAACACTGATCGAGAACGACGCGAACGCGGCTGCATACGGTGAATTCAAGGCCGGTGCCGGACGAGGCAGCGACAACCTTTTTTACGTGACCCTCGGCAGCGGAGTCGGCGGAGCTTTCATTATCGAAGGTAATATTTGGAAAGGAGCTTCCGGGTTCGCGGGTGAGTTCGGTTATATGCCTATAAATTCCGAGGGAATGCGGCTGGAAGAGGTTGCATCGTCCGGAAATATAGTCCGCCGCACGGTTAGTCGTTACAAGCAGGACAGTACGTCCTCGCTCAGCAGGCTTAATGAAAATCAGATCGGAATTGCTGACATTGTGGCTGCGGCGGAGAAGGAAGACGATTTTGCTCAGATGATGCTAGGGCGGACAGGAACTTACGTCGGGATGGCCATAGCGAGCGTGATAAACCTGCTGAATATCGAAAGGATCGTAATTGGCGGCGAGATAATGCAGGCTAAACACCTTGTTTTGGATTCGGTAATTGCACGGGCTAAGGAACTCGCGTTTGCTCCTTCATTTGAAAATACCGAGATTTTAGCGGGCGAGCTTGGAGACAATGCATCGGCCATCGGTGCGGCTTTGTTGGCAAACGGCGTTTGAGGCTTAACGGTGCAATGGTGTTAGGTTGCCGCCGTTACGTTTGATAATTTTGCTTATCAGCAGGGCTAATTTTACGACAACTTGTTGCTAGAGCAGGCTTCTATTATTTTCTAGTAGTGGAAGTTGCGGATTCGGTAAGTTTTAGTAGAATTGTAAACGGTTTTACGATAACATTTACAGCATTACATTAGATCCGCGGTTTCGCTCAGCTTTCATTCTGAATCTGAGAAACGGCGAAGTTTTATCATTTGTAAACCTTTTGGAATTAGAGACTTCTTAAAATGGCACAATTTTTTAATAAAAGTGCAAACAATATAGCCAGAATAAGTATGGTGACCGCCGTCATCTTAGGCGGAGTCGCGTTTTTTGCCTATACGCAGATCGCTCGGTCCTCTTATCTAACCGGGCGTTACCTCGAAAAACAGCAGCCGGTGCAATTCAGTCATAAACACCATTCGGGCGATGATGGCATCGATTGCCGTTACTGCCATTCGACGGTGGAAACGACAGCGTCTGCGGGAATGCCTTCGACCCAAACGTGTATGAACTGCCACAGCCAAATCTGGGCGGATAGTCCTTATCTTGAGCCGGTTCGTGCCAGCTATCGCGAAAATAAGCCCATTGAATGGGAACGCGTTCACGATCTGCCGGAATATACTTATTTTAATCACAGTATTCACATAGCGAAAGGTGTCGGATGCTCGACCTGCCACGGCCAGATAGACAATATGCCGGCGGTTTACCAGGCAAACACTTTGCAGATGGAATGGTGTTTGGCGTGCCACCGTGAGCCGGAGAAGTTTATCCGTCCGAAATCCGAGATATACAACTCCAATTGGCAGGACGGCGATTTGGGCGCGGAAGAAAGGTTGAGTTTGAAGGAGCAGTACAAGATTCGCAGCAAGGAAGTGATAACCACGTGTTCGACGTGCCATAGGTAGGCGTAAGAGTTACGCCTTTAGGCGTGATTCTTCGCTTAGCGTTTTCACGCCTAAAGGCGTAACTCTTACAAAGGAATCGGTAAATAATGTCCAGCCCTGATAGCAAACAAAATTTTGCAGCGATGCGTGAGCGTATCCTTTCCGAAAACGGCAAGGATTATTGGCGTAGTGTCGAGGAATTTGCAGACACACCCGAGTTCGGCGAATTCGTTAAACGCGAATATCCGAACCACGCCGAAGAGTGGAACGACAGCCTGAGCCGCCGAAATTTCATTAAGTTCATGGGTGCGTCGCTCGCCTTTGCTGGATTGAGCGGCTGCGTTATTCAGCCGGCCGAGAAAATTGTGCCTCGCGTTCGCCCGCAGGAAGATATGCTTCCGGGCAAGCCGCTGTTTTTTGCGACCGCAATGACGGTCGGCGGCATCGCGATGGGGCTGTTGGCCAAATCTTATGAAGGACGACCGATCAAGTTAGAAGGGAATCCGCAGCATCCGGGCAGTCTCGGCGCTACTGACAGCCTGGCTCAGGCATCGCTTTTGGATATGTATGACCCGGACCGTTCACAGGAAATTACGTATCGCGGCACGCCTACAACTTATCAAAATTTTATCACATCGCTTCGCACGGCTGTCGTCGAAAACGGGGCAGATGGCGGTGCCGGTGTGAGATTTTTGACTGAAACCGTTACGTCGCCTACGCTTCAGGCTCAATTCAAACAGGTGGCGGCGGAGCTTCCCAACGCGAAATGGATTCAGTACGAACCTGTTAACACCGACAATGCAACCGCTGGGGCAAGGCTGGCGTTTGGTTCACCGGTCAACACGGTATATAAATTCGATCTGGCTGACCGAATTCTTAGCCTGGACAAAGATATTTTTTCGGATTTCAATGTCCGCTACAAATCCGATTACGCAAAAAAGAAAAATCTTTCTGAGGAAAACAAGGAAATAAGCCGCCTTTACGCGGTTGAAACAACGCTTACGCTGACGGGAGCGAAGGCAGATCACCGGTTGGCAGTCAAACCGAGCCAGATGCCGGAAATTGCCAAAGCGATTGCGGCGGCGGTTGGTGTTGCGGGCTCGGTTTCGACGTACACCGAAAATGCGGAATGGATCGCGGCACTTGGCCGTGATTTGCAGTCTCGTCGCGGCCGTTCGATCGTGGTTGCCGGCGATAATCAGCCGCCTGTCGTTCACGCCCTTGCTCACGCGATGAATGCGGCTCTCGGCAATGTCGGACAAACTGTTATATATACTGAGCCGCTTTCTCCTTTTTCTGAGAGGACACAGGTCGAACAGCTTCGCGAATTGGTCGGCGATATCGACGGCGGCCGCGTGAAAATGCTGGTCATTCTTGGCGGAAATCCTGTTTATAATACTCCCGCCGACCTGAAATTGAACCGGGAAAGAATGGACAAGGTGCCGATGCGGGTTCATCTCGGCATGCAATTCGACGAAACCGCAGAGATTTGCCACTGGCATATCTCACAAAAACATTATCTGGAAACATGGAGCGACGCTCGGGCTTATGACGGGACCGTTTCGATAATTCAGCCGCTGATCGCGCCGCTTTACGATGGCAAAAGTGTTCACGAGATCGTACAGCTGTTTTTACGCGAAAATTTTGATTCTAAAGACCTCGATATTGTGAAGGCCTTTTGGCAGACGCAGAATATGTCCGCGGCACCGGCACCATTGCCTGCCGCATCTCCTGCCGCATCTCCTTCATCGCCACGAACGAATACGACGGAAAACCAGCCGACTCCGGCGGCTAGGGAAACGATCACCATTGCTGAGGCCCAAAGTTCGACGCCTGCTCCAAATCCGGCATCCACCCCTGGGAGAACCGCTGCCCTAACCTTCGAGGACAAATGGCGGAAAGCCGTTCACGATGGCGTAATTGCGAATACGCAACTCGCCGCCCGTCCGGCTTCTGTAAATACAGCATTCTTGAGTCAGCCAGCTCCGGCACCGGCAAATTCCGGGCCGATTGAATTTTCGATACTGCCCGATCCGAGCATTTATGACGGACGTTTTACAAACAATGGATGGCTGCAGGAATTGCCGAACCCGCTCACGAAAATTACCTGGGAAAACGTCGCATTGGTCAGCCCTAAAACCGCGGCTGATCTGCAGTTGAATCGCGGAAACGACCCGGATGAGATCTCAGGCGGCGAACGCGGCACGGCATTTATCAACACACGCGGCTCGAACATGACCGCGGACGCGCTGACGGTGACGTATCAGGGGGCGAAAATTGAAAAACCGGTTCCCGTATGGATAGCTCCGGGCCAGCCCGACGGCGTTGTGACGTTGTTCATGGGTTATGGACGGACACGAGCCGGGCGTGTGGGAACAGGTTTGGGTTATAACGCCTTCGACGTACAGCGTTCGGATGCAATGAGTTTCGGATCGGGCACGATTGAAAAGACCGGCGAAAAGGCGATGATCGCCTCAACGCAGATTCATTTTAATATGGAAGGCCGCGATCTTCTTCGCGTGTTCGATGTCGATGTTTTCCAGGCGAATCCACACTTGGCGGATCAGGAAAATTTCTACGACAAGTCGATGTATCTGGATGCCGCAAAGGACTATCAGAAGCAGTACGACCAGAATCACCGCTGGGGAATGACCATCGATCTCAACTCCTGCGTCGGCTGCAACGCCTGCGTGTTGGCGTGTCAGGCGGAAAATAATATTCCAGTCGTCGGTAAGGAACAGGTCGAGCGAAGCCGTGAAATGCACTGGATGAGAATCGATGCATATTACACAGGCGGCGATATTAATAAACCGGACGGCCTGCATTTTCAGCCGGTTTTGTGCCAGCAGTGCGAACAGGCTCCGTGCGAGGTCGTCTGCCCGGTAACCGCGACCGTACACAATGCCGAAGGCTTGAACGACATGGTTTACAACCGCTGTGTCGGAACGCGTTATTGCTCGAATAACTGTCCTTATAAGGTGCGGCGATTTAACTTCCTGCTTTATCAGGATTGGGATACGCCACAGTACAAATTGATGCGCAATCCGGAAGTTTCGATCCGCAGCCGCGGTGTGATGGAAAAATGCACGTACTGCACGCAGCGTATTTCCGCCGCCCGTATCGAAGCCGAGAAAGACGGCCGCCGTATCGCTGACGGGGAAGTAGTAACCGCGTGTCAGTCCGCATGTCCAACTGGAGCGATCATTTTTGGCGATATGAACGATCCGCTCAGCAAAGTTGGGAAATCGAAGGCTGACAAACGCGGATATAACCTTTTGAATGAGCTGAATACACAGCCGAGGACCACATATCTGGCGGAACTTAAAAATCAGAATAAGGAAATGCCGGATTACAAAGCTCTGGTTGTCCCGAAAATGCACACGACGAAAAAGTCGCATGATGATGTTGCACCGGCGGGAGAAGCGCACTAGTTAAGGTTCAAGGATTTCAAGGTAAGCAGCAAACTTGAAACTCTTACATTGAACGAAGATTATATGCAGGAAGACAAAGACCTAAAAGAAATTCAGGAAAGAATTTATCCGCCGATGGTGGAGGGCGATCATTCGTTCGGGTCCGTCTCGGACAAGATCAGTGACATCACGCTAAAAAAGCGCACGCCGTTTTTCTGGTTTATCGGCTTCGGTATCTCGTTCATGGTAGCTCAGCTGCTGCTTTTCGCCGTAACCACATTACTGGCGAAGGGCATCGGAATTTGGGGAAATAACCAGCCGGTCGGATGGGCTTTCGATATTATCAACTTCGTCTGGTGGATCGGTATCGGCCACGCCGGGACGTTGATCTCGGCAATTCTCTTACTGCTCAACCAGAAATGGCGCACGTCGATCAACCGGTTTGCCGAGGCGATGACGCTTTTTGCCGTCGCCTGCGCGGCGATGTTTCCGCTGCTGCACACGGGACGCCCGTGGCTGGCGGCTTATTGGCTGTTCCCTTATCCGAATACGATGGGCATTTGGCCCCAATTCCGCAGCCCTCTCATTTGGGACGTTTTCGCGGTTTCGACTTACGCGTCTATCTCGCTCTTATTCTGGTACGTCGGCCTTATTCCCGATCTTGCGACATTACGCGACCGGGCTAAGAATAAGTATTTCAAATTGATCTACGGCCTGCTTTCATGGGGCTGGCGCGGTTCAGCCCGGCATTGGCACAGGTACGAAATTGCTTATTTGCTACTTGCCGGTATTTCGACGCCGCTCGTGCTTTCGGTTCACTCGATCGTTTCTTTCGACTTCTCGGTTTCTCAGGTCCCGGGCTGGCACGCGACCATTTTCCCGCCGTATTTTGTTGCAGGTGCGATTTTCGCTGGCTTCGCAATGGTGCTGATCCTTTGTATCCCACTTCGTGTTTGGTACAACATGAAGGATTTTATCACCGATACCCATCTTATTTACATGGGAAAGGTAATGCTCGCGACCGGAATGATCGTCGTTTACGGCTATGCAATGGAAGCTTTCTTCGGCTGGTATAGTGCGAGCCAATATGAGATCTTCATGGTCAAAAACCGCATTTGGGAAGGCCCGTATTGGTGGTCGTATTGGCTGCTGATCCTGTGTAACGGGATGTCAATTCAGTTGTTGTGGTTCAAGCGGTTTCGGGAAAGTCCGTTCTGGCTATTCATGATCTCGATCGTCGTTAGCGTCGGCATGTGGCTGGAACGTTTCGTTATTATCGTTACGAGTTTGAACCGAGATTTTCTGCCGTCGTCATGGGCGATGTACAGCCCGACCATATTTGATTGGTCGATGTTTATTGGCACTATTGGTTTCTTCTTTACGTTGATATTCCTGTTCGTACGGTTTTTGCCGATCATTTCGATATTTGAGGTCCGCACTTTACTGCCGGATGCGAATGTCCACGGCGTTCATCACGATTTTGAGGAGTCTACGCTTGAAGTTCAGAACACCGAAGAGGACGATAAGAATATAGACCGGCACCGTTTTGAGTAATCGAGCTATGGAAAAGAATCTATACGGAATAATGGCCGAATTCGATACGCCGACCCAAGTGGTCGACGCGGCGCGAAAAGTGCGCGAAGCCGGCTACACGAAAACCGATGCCTTTTCGCCGTTTCCGATCCATGAAATGGACGAAGCTCTAGGAATCAGGCGAAGCATTCTGCCGTATCTTGTGTTCGCGGGGGGCGTTACGGGGTTGCTGCTCGGGATCGGGCTTCAGGTTTTTGTGCATTACATAGATTACCCGCTGAATGTCGGCGGGCGGCCTCATATCAGTATTCCGTCGTTCGTGCCCGTATCGTATGAGTTAACGATCCTAGCCGCAGGCGTTACGGCTGTATTCGGAATGCTTTTTCTTAACGGCCTGCCACGGCCTTATCATCCGGTTTTCAATGTTCCGCGTTTTGCCCTTGCTACCCGCGAGAAGTTTTTCCTGGTAATCGAAACGGCGGACCCGAAATTCGAATACGCGGATACGAAAGGCTTTATGGAAAGTTTGAACCCGCAGGAGGTTTTCGATGTTGATGAGTAAGTCCAAAATCAAAAGTCAAAAGACCAAGGTCGGAAGACGGACTGTTTATTGCTTGCTGCTCACCGCCTTCTGCCTGCTGGCCACGGGATGCGGCGTGCGGTTCGATATGCAGGATCAGCCGCGTTATAAGGTTTATAAAAAAAGCGATTTCTTTAGTGACGGTCTCTCATCCCGCGAGCTTCCCGAAGGAACCGTTGCCCGTGGACTGCTGAAGGAAAATAAGGCTCTGCATACCGGCAAAATCGATAATCCTGATCCGAACGCACAAGTCGCTACGACAACTAATGCCGCCGGAAATAGTCTCGTTTCAAGTTTTCCGAATGCAATCGATGAATTTCCGGTTCCGGTTACAAAAGAGTTAGTCGACCGCGGACAGGAGCGATATAACATCTACTGCAGCATGTGCCATGGGCCGGTTGGAGCAGGCGACGGAATGATCGTACGCCGTGGGTTTTCGCCGCCGCCGACTTATCACGATGATCGTTTGCGAAACGCTCCGGTTGGGCATTTTTTCGATGTCATAACAAATGGATGGGGCAAAATGAACCCGTACGCCGATAAGCTTCCAGCCGCGGACAGGTGGGCGGTCGTCGCCTACATTCGGGCATTGCAGGTTAGCCAGAATCCCGAAGAAACGATGAAAATGAATTCAAGCACTACCGCCGTGCCTGCGGCACCGGCAGCGACTCCGGGAGGTGTACGATAATGGCTGATAGCGGAAATTATCAGGCACCGGCGGACATTAACCGGCTCAGGACTCTAGCTCTCGGCATTGGCGGGATTGCTCTTATCGCCTGGGCGGTCGGATACTTTTTTAGCCCGGAACAGGCTCTGCGTTCGTGGCTTCTAGGTTTTATTTTTTGGGGCGGGATCACGATCGGCAGTCTCGGCGTTCTTATTCTGCAATATTTGACGGGCGGCGCATGGGGATTAGTGATTCGACGAACGCTCGAAGCAGCTACCCGTACGCTCCCGATTGTAATTTTGATGTTTTTGCCGATCGCCATCGGTGTGACGCAGCTTTACGAGTGGACCCATTTGCCGGCGGATGATTACACGGTCATTCATCGCGGATGGTTTATGACTCCGCTTGCCTGGTGGATTCGGTCTTTTATTTACTTTGCGCTCTTTGGGGTGATGGTTTATCTGTTCAACAACTGGTCCGCACAGCAGGACAAGACCGAGAATCCGGAAGACGCGGCAAAATTTCTTGGGTATGCAACGGCATTTTCAGGGCCGACGATGGTGTTTTACGCTCTTATCGTCACGTTTGCTGTTGTCGATTGGGTGATGACGCTAGATCCGCACTGGTTTTCGACGATGTTCGGATTTTTGTTCATCGCCGGTTGGGCACTGAGCTGCTTCTGTTTCTGCGTTGTCGTTTTGGCGTATCTTTCGGAAAGATCACCGATGAACCGGGTGCTCGGCAAACGCCATTTTCACGATCTCGGCAAATTAATGCTGGCACTCGTGATGGTATGGGCATATTTCAATTTCTCGCAGTTTTTGATCATCTGGTCGGGAAATATTCCGGAGGAAACAGGATATTACATTACCCGCATGAAGGGTGTGTGGGGCTACATCGGCGTTGCTCTCGTTCTTTTTCATTTCGCGTTTCCATACTTACTGCTTCTCAAACGCGACATCAAGCGAAAGGCGAAATGGCTGGCGACTTTGGGAATATTTATATTGTTAATGCGGCTAGTGGATATGTTTTACCTGATCGCGCCAAACCCGCGAATCGATACGCACGGGCTTGGCCAGGGAGCTTTTATAATTAGTTGGATGGATTTGGCGGCCCCAATCGCTGTCGGCGGAATTTGGCTCTGGTATTTCTTCGGCCAATTAATGAAGCGGCCGCTGGTTCCGGTAATGGATCCATTTTTGGAAACCGCGATTGAGCACGGAAAGGGGCACTGATGGGTTTCAAGTTTCAGGTTCAAAGTTTCAAGTTGAAACCTGAAATCTGAAACCTGGAATTATTATGGGACAGACGAAACACGAAAAATCTTTTGTCGATTACGATCAGCCTTACGAACAGAATGTTATCGGGTTGAAAGGTGTCTTTTATTTTGGGATCGGGCTGATGATATTGATTGTCGTCACCTTTGGGCTGATGTGGGCGTTCTTAAATGTTCTGGCCGATTATGCCCGAGAGGAAAAGCAATCAAATACACCGATGCGGACAGCTAACGAAAAAGACCGCCTGCCCCCGGAACCGAGACTGCAGGCTGCACCCGGTTTTGGTGTTGAAGGGTCTTCCGGACGCGTAAATCTTGAACTCCAGGCTCCGCAATCAGAATACTGGCAGCTTCAAAAACAGTGGAAGCAGATTCTGGAAACCGGGCAAAAAGATCCCGGGACGGGAATGATGGTCACGATGCCGATCGAAATGGCGAAAGAAAAATTTCTCGGACAGGCTGTGAAAGCCAAGTCCGGGCCTGAGGCGGAAAATGCGGCCAAGCAGTCGCGAATGTATTTTACGGATGCAAGTTCGGGACGCCTCGCGGCGGAGAAGAGAAGGTAAAGTTCTGAGTTTAAGCTTCAGCTCGTTTTAGTTTCCAAGCTGAAGCTTGAACTCAGAACAAAAGATTATGAAACAGAATTCGGCAAAATTAGCATTATCAAAGCTGAAGCTTTCTGTATTGGCAGTGGTCTTATGTTCGTTCATAGGAGTTTCGGCGCAGAAAAGCGAACATTACAATTCGCCGCTTTATTCGCCTAAGAAGTACGATCCATCTCAGGCAACGAGCAATGGGCTTCCCGACGCTCTCCAGAAGATCGGTATTGAGCAAAAACTAGGCGAGCAACTGCCGCTGGAGACGGAATTCAAGGATGAAAACGGGCAGACCGTTAAGCTCGGTCAGTTCTTTAACAAAGAAAAGCCGGTAGTTTTAGCTTTTGTTTATTACGAGTGCCCGATGCTATGCAACGAAGTGTTAAATGGTTTGACCGGAACCTTGAAAGGAATTTCATTTGACGCGGGAAAGGATTACGATGTCGTCGCCATTAGTTTCGACACTCGCGAAAATGAAAAACCGGAACTGGCGGCGAATAAAAAGGCCAGCTACATGGAGCGTTACGGACGTCCGGGCACCGAACAAGGGTGGCATTTCCTCACCGGAACGCAGGCATCGATAGACGCGACAGCAAATGCGGCCGGATTTGGATACGAGTGGGACGAAAAAAGCAGCCAGTTCGCTCACGCCGGCGGAATAATGATCGTGACGCCTGAAGGGAAGATGTCGCGTTATATTAACGGGATCGATTACGCTCCGAAGGATGTGAAATTTGGCTTGATGGAATCGGCCGAGAACAAGGTAGGCAGCGTGACCGAGAAACTGCTTCTCTATTGCTATCATTACGATCCTTCGACCGGCCGGTACGGGCTGGCGATTTTACAGATCATCCGCCTCGGAGCGGTAGCGACTATTTTTGGAATGGGAGCAATGGGTTTTGTTTTTTGGCGAAGAAATAAGGGCAGGAAATAGGTTTTAAGTTTGAGGTTTCAGGTTTCAAGTCGGAACAAACACAATACTTTGAACTTTAATCCTGAAACTTGAAACAAGTAGATTCAGATTATGCAAACGAATTCGTGGGTACCATTATTTCCCGAACAAGCTTCGACCTTCGCGTGGCATGTCGATCTGTTGTATGCCTATCTGATCATTGTCAGTATTGCGTTTTCGATCCCGATCATCGCGGCGGTATTTTATTTCGGGATCAAATACCGTGAAAAGGAAAAGTTCGCGACGCCGGAGGAAATGCACGGTTCGATAATGCTGGAAACGGTTTGGTCGATCATACCTTTTGTGGTGTCGATGACGATCTTTCTCGGCGGGGCGATCGTATTTTACAACCAATTTACGCCGCCGACGGATGCGATGGAAGTTTACGTCGTCGGCAAACAGTGGATGTGGAAACTTCAGCATGAAACAGGGCAGCGGGAGATAAACGAACTTCACATACCGGTAAATCGAAAGGTTAAATTGACGATGACGACTGAGGACGTGCTGCACGATTTTGCGGTGCCCGCGTTCCGTACTAAGGCTGACGTTGTGCCAGGGCGATACACATATTTGTGGTTCGAGGCGACTAAGCCCGGCAAATACCGCATTCAGTGCATGGAATACTGCGGCCTAAACCATTCCGGCATGGGCGGATATGTTTATGTGATGGAACAGCGGGATTTTGACGACTGGCTGAGCGGAAGTGTTTCCGGGCAGACGCCGGTCGAAGAGGGTAAGGACCTGTTCGAAAACAAGCTAGGCTGTGCGTCTTGTCACGCAGGCGGCCCGCAGCAACGCGGAGCTCAGCTTGAAGGAATTTTTAATAAAGAAGTTAAGCTGGTGGGCGGCCAGACGGCGATTGCTAATGACGAGTATATTCGCGAATCGATATTAAATCCGGGTGCGAAGGTTGTTGAAGGATACCAGCCGATCATGCCCACTTACAAAGGACAGGTTACTGAGGAACAACTGATCTCGCTTGTGGCGTATATTAAGTCACTCAGCGGAGTAACGGGCACGACTACTACGGGCGGATGGCGCGTCGATGCGAAAGCACGAACCGTGTGCCGCACTCCGCTGAGTGACTTAATATACGCCACAAGCAAGATCAGTTGTTCCTCAGTAACCTGTCCTTTGTAAGTGGGCATG
>JANMSP010000294.1:0-3328 GCA_031389475.1 Pyrinomonadaceae bacterium | reverse complement strand
AAAACTGATCGCGCAGACACAGGCGAAATTCCTTTATGTAAAAATCGCGATGAACGTTACGACCGGCTATCTAAATATGAAAGAAGTGCTGAAAAACTTCCCCGAATTGACCGACAACGCAATCGAAGCGGCGAAACGTTCCGGGGTAAGCGCTAAATTACGGCCAATTCGCGGCGGAACCGACGGCTCGAACCTTACGTTTAGGAATCTCCCGACGCCAAATCTGTTCACCGGCGGGCATAATTTTCACGGGAAGCTGGAATTTAATTCGAGGAAAGGTCTGGAGAAATCAACCGATATGCTCGTGAATCTCGTGCAGGTTTATGCGGAGAGGGTGAAATAATTGGAACGCAGGCAGCTTGCCTGCAATGAGCGTTGCTTCAACGCGAACAACCTTTTAGCAACCTTGCAAGTTTTGCAATAACGTAACTGCGTCGGAGACTTCGCAGGCAGGCAAGCTGCCTGCGTTCCATTATTTCTTTACATACAATTCAGGAAATCTTGTTTTCAAATCCTCGAGCTTAGGCAAGTCGTGCGCGACTATGTACGGCTGCGTCGGATTGCGTTTCAGATAGTCCTGGTGATATTTCTCAGCGTCGTAGAATTTTTCGAGCGGCTCGAGTTTCGTCACTACCGGTTTCGATAAAGCCTTTGACTTATCTATTGCGGCGATAAAACTGTCCGCTATCTTTTTCTCCTCCTCGTTCGCGTAAAATATAGCCGAGCGGTATTGCGGGCCAGTGTCCGGGCCCTGGCGGTTTAGTTCGGTCGGGTCGTGCGCGACCGAGAAGAACACCAGCAAAAGCTTTTCGTATGTGATCTGCGAAGGATCGTATGTAACGATCACTGCTTCAGCATGAGCAGTGCTTCCGCCGCTGACATCGTCGTAATTCGCGGATTTAGCATCGCCGCCGGCATAACCGGATTTTACATCGATCACGCCTTTAGTATGTTCGAAAACCGCCTCGACACCCCAGAAACATCCACCGGCGAACACAGCCGTTTTCTCTCCTTTGACTGGAGCGAGCGGAGATTCCGCTATAGGCAGATTCTCAGCCGCCAGGACGCCGTCGCCGGAATTGGCAATCGAATTACAACTCACGACGGCAAAAGCCAATGCAACCGTTAAAACTTGTGTTGAATAAAATGACATAAACAATTCCTCAACTATTAATTCGCCCCGCGCCTTCAAATCAGTTTCAAACTTAATTATACTGTCAGCATTAAGATGCATTTATCATTGCAGAATATTCCTGAAATATCTATATGACAGATCACGCGATCATAAACTCACCAAAAGCACCCGAACCGGTCGGCCTGTATCCCCACGCACGACGCGTCGGGAATCTGTTATTTTTATCGGGCGTCGGCCCGCGGGAGCGCGGAACGAAAGTAATACCCGGCGTTACATTGAATGAAGATGGTGAAATTACATCTTACGACATCGAAACGCAATGCCGGTCGGTGTTTCAAAATGTGCGGTATATTTTGGAAGATTCGGGTTCCTCGTGGGATGATATAATAGACGTAACGGTTTTTTTGACGAACGTTAAGGACGATTTTGCTGAGTATAATAAGATTTATGCTGAATATTTCGCCGGTAATCAGCCGTGCCGGACTACGGTTGAGATAAATAGATTGCCGACGCCTATCGCGATCGAGCTAAAGGTAATAGCAACAATAGATTAAAGAGGAAAAATGATTAAAACAAAAGGGTATGCGGTCAAAGGGCCGGAAGCAAAATTCGAAGTTTTTAATTTTGAGCGGCGCGATCTTGGCCCTCAGGACATTCTTATCGAAATTCTATTTGCGGGAATCTGCCATTCGGATATTCACCAGGCGAAGGGCGAATGGGGCAATTCGACGTATCCGATGGTTCCGGGCCATGAGATCGTCGGCCGCGTGACGCAGGTCGGCAGCGGCGTTACGAAGTTCAAGGAAAACGACTTTGCGGGTGTCGGCTGCTTCGTCGATTCGTGCCGGACGTGCGACACCTGTAAACAGGATTTCGAGCAGTTCTGCACCGTCCATTGCTCGCAGACTTACAACAGCACCGAGATGGATAAAACCACTCCGACTTACGGCGGCTATTCGACCGCAATTGTCGTCGATCAGGATTATGCTTTGAAAATTGCCTCGGACGAAAATCTTGCGGGCGTTGCTCCGTTGCTTTGTGCGGGGATTACGACATATTCGCCGATCCGCCGCTTTAAGGTCGGCCCGGACCTGAAAGTTGGAGTCGTGGGCCTCGGCGGTCTCGGCCATATGGCGGTCAAATTGGCGGCTTCGATGGGTGCGGAAGTGACGGTTTTCAGCACATCGCCGTCGAAAGAGGAAGATTCCAAAGGGCTCGGAGCGGCTAATTTTGTCGTGACCAAAGACCCAGAGAATTTCAAGCCTTTGGCGGCGTCCTTTGATTTTATTATCGACACCGTTTCCGCTCCGCATGATCTGAATCCTTATCTCGGGCTGTTGAAATTGAACGGTTCGATGGTCTTGGTTGGCGCTCCGGAGAGTCCCGCCGCCGTTGCGGCATTCTCACTGATCTCAAATAATCGCATCCTAGCCGGTTCCAGCATCGGCGGAATTGCCGAAACGCAGGAAATGCTTGATTACTGCGCCGAGAATAAGATATTTTCAGACGTCGAGGTCATCACCATGGACCGCGTTGAAGAGGCATACGAACGCACGATTAAATCAGATGTTCGGTACCGATTTGTGATCGATATGCAGTCATTCAGGGATCAATGAAGTACGCAGCTTTGCTCAGGGCACTAAATGTCGGTGGGAAGAACACGATCAGAATGGAGACGCTGCGCGGCATTTTCACCGCGCTCGGCTTTGAAAATGTCAAAACTTACATAAACAGCGGCAATGTCATTTTTGAAACCGTAAGAACATCTAATGAAAAACTCGCCGCGAAGATCGCGGAAGGAATCCGAGACAGCCTCGCACTGGAAGTAAAGACTATGGTGCGGTCGATCCCGGAGATCGAGGAAATTTTGGCGGCCAATCCCTTTGAGAAAGAGAAAAGCGAGGAGCAAGATATTTTCATTGTTTTTCTCGCAGAAATGCTGTCCAGTGAAAAGGAAAAGCTACTGCTGGAACAAAATAAACCGGCCGAGACATTTTTAGTGCATGGCCCGAATGTTATCTGTCTAATGACGCATAGTTTTCAGGATAGCTTGCTCGGCAAGAAGTTTATCGACAACAAATTGAAAACACCGGCGACGGCAAGGAACATTCGGACCGTGAAAAAGATAGCTGAGATGTGATTTCACGGAACGCGGACATCCTTGTCCGCAAGTATTGCGGACAAGGATGTCCG
>JANMSP010000236.1:0-2417 GCA_031389475.1 Pyrinomonadaceae bacterium | reverse complement strand
CCGATCATCCGTGAATTTGTCGATGAAGTGGTCGAGGTTTCCAAACGGCGAAAAGATCGAGTCGGCCCACCTGAATATTATCGACGCGTACCGCGAAGCCGGAAAATACTCCGAAGCTGACCAATGGGTGGATAAAACAGTACGCACATTCGCGGGCAGGCCGACTGACGTGAATGCACGTCAGGCGCGCCTTCGAATGAAATTACATCAGTCGGATTGGAGCGGCGCGGTAACCGCAGCAGATTCGCTTTTGGCCGTGGGAACTTTTGCCAAATCGATGACGAGTGCCGATGAAGCCAAATATCTGAAAGCAATGGCCCTGGAAAAATCCGGCAAAAAGTCCGAAGCAAATGCCGTTTACGCTTCGATCCCAAACGGCATCAATTCCTATTATGGCGGTCTCGCGGCGGAACATCTCGCTGGCGGTTCGCAGATAAAAAAGATCGGCAGTGTGACGCCGAAACTTTATGCGGATTATCCGGTCTTGTACCGCTCCGAATTAATTCAGCACGCTCGTCCGAAAAAGATCGATCCGCGTTTTCTGCTGGCGATCATGAAACAGGAAAGCGTCTTTAAGGCGGGTGCCAAATCTCCGGCAGGTGCTCGCGGCCTTCTGCAGTTCGTTTTCGATACGGCGCTAAAATACAGCAAGAAAGCGGGTTATCCTAGCTTACAGCCGGACGATCTTTATAAACCGACGGTGAGCATTGCACTCGGAAGCGTATATGTTGCCGAACTGAATGACGAATTCGGCGGACTTTACGAAGCGATTGCAGCGAGTTATAACGCTGGTGAAGATAACGCGGCCCGCTGGCTGAACCGCAGCAAACCTAAACAGGCCGGCATTTTCGCGGCGGAAGTGGGGTTTGCCGAAACCAAGAATTATGTTTTTAAGGTGATGAACAATTACCGCGTTTACCGGGAGCTTTACACCGAGGATCTGCAGCGGCGGTAAATGTGAAAGAATTTGATACAGTGGACTTGCGAAAAGCTTTTTTTTTGGTATTATAAGTTCTGATAACTTCGGGCCCCAAAACCCGACGCTATCAAACTGGAAAAGACGCTTTGAACGTAGTGGGAGACGTTCCTAGCGTCTTTTCCGCGCTTACTCTTTTGGAGCACGGACGCCTTCGTCCGAAACGCGGACACCTTTGTCCGCTCGCGGAGTCCGCGAACGCGTAAGATTGCGGTCAGACTAGTTCCACGCTAATAGGCTTGTTCGCGTCGAAGCGACGCTCATCCGGACGGGGGCGTCCGGGCTCCAGTCTTACACCTCCCAATCGCCCTGGCCTTGGCGCTCGACGTGGTAACCGACTTCTTCCAAATGCTTGTGTACTTCTCGGCCGTGCTTTACGTCGCGGACTTCGAGGATCATTTCGATGCCGACGCGGCCGAGCGGAGCAAGCCATATCGCCCGCTGATGGTAAACCTCAACTACATTCGCTCCCGTTTCCGCCACATGATTGAGCATTGCCGCCAATGTTCCGGGGCGATCGAGCACTAGCAGTTTTATAATGATATACCGGCCTTGCCGCACTAAAACCTGTTCAATAATGCGGGCAAGCAGATTGCCATCAATGTTCCCGCCGCAAAGAATCGTGCAGACCTTATCGTCAGGCTTAAGATCTATCTTTTTCGCCAGAAGAGCCGCGACACCAGCCTCACCTGCTCCTTCGACGTCCAGATGCGAATTCTGCACACAGTGAAATATCCCAAGTGCGATCTCTTCTTCGGAAACCTCGACCACTTCATCGACAAATTCACGGATGATCGGCAGTGTGATCTCGCCCGGACGCTTGACCGCGATTCCGTCGGCAATGGTCGGCTGGAATTCGGTCTCCTGCTTTTCTCCTCCGTTCAATGATCTATTGACCGCGGCATAATTTGCGGCCTGAACGCCGACCACCCGAACTCCCGGCAGCAAACTCTTTACCGCTATCGCAATACCGGAAATAATACCGCCGCCGCCGATAGGCACCACCACGACACTCGTCCCTGGCAATTCATCGGCTATTTCAAGGCCGATCGTTCCCTGCCCGGCGATGACAAGTTCGTCGTCGAATGCGTGGACGTATGTGTACCCGTGTTCGTCCTGAAGCCGGCGTGAATAGGCGACGGCTTCATCAAATGTCGCTCCTTTCAAGATCACCTCGGCGCCCTGAGCCTTGGTCGCGACTATTTTGGTGAGCGGAGCAAACTCGGGAAGTACGATTGTGGCCTTTATATTGTTTAACCGGGCAGCTACTGCTACACCCTGTGCGTGATTGCCGGCCGAGGCCGTAACGACGCCCCGGCTTTTTTCGTCATCCGAAAGTTTGGTGATCTTGTTATACGCGCCGCGAACCTTAAATGAACCGCTTCGCTGCAAACATTCCGCCTTTAAAAAGGCTTGCGCTCCGATCTCATTTGAAAGTTTT
>JANMSP010000235.1:0-17902 GCA_031389475.1 Pyrinomonadaceae bacterium | reverse complement strand
TACGAATACAAACTGCTGGCAACAAGCCGCACCTCGACGCTTCAAAAGGAAGTTACCGAAGCGACCGCAGCCGGTTTCGTCATCATCGGCATGGTCAGCCGCGGCGAACACATGGTCGTGATGGAACGTCCCATCCGCACTCCTTGAATTGAGCTTCTAACACTCAATAAAAAAGGCATCCGCTAAGATGCCTTTTTTAGATTAAATTGAAAGTACACCCGGCATGATTCGAACATGCGACCCCTTGATTCGTAGTCAAGTACTCTATCCAGCTGAGCTACGGGTGCGTAAACCGAACATTCAGACTACAAATTAGATGCTTTCGTGTCAAGGAGAGGGAAAGTAATGGACAATTGAAAAGGTACAATGGAAAGTTACGAAAAGTCGGGTTTCTCACATCAGAAAATATCTCCATTCCCAATTGTCCGCTTCATTATCTGGCAAAGTATCCTTGGCGCGTGCGCGAAATTAGATCGGGTTGAGAGACTTCAACCTTTATCGCCCGCCATTTACCGTCGCGTTTTTCGTTAGTAGGCTGATACTCGACCGTATAAAGTGTGCGAAGGTCGGCAGCGACTATCGCATACAATGCGGCCATTTCATCAAGCCGGTTTATCGTGTTTAGCGTTCCACCTGTGCGGTCGGCGACGAGTTTTAGCCGCGTTCGCGCCGCTTTGAACATTGCGATCTGCCTCGGTGTCGGATCGGCCAGCCGCGCCGGATCGCCGGTCGGGAGAGCGAGCGGATAAATTGTTACACCCTGAGCGTCGGAGCGGCTGAGAATGCGGTTCAGCGTTTCGCTCATCTCGGGTTTTAGGGCCGACGGAATCTGTTCATCGGAGAGCTTTGAAAGAAGTTTTCGATCCAGATTCTGTTCGTCCGTATCTACACCGTCCGTCAATACGACGATTGCTTTGCGGCGGTTTCCTTCCTTTGACAGCTTTTCCAGCGAGAATAGGAGGGCGCGATACAGATCCGTTTCTCCCGAGCCGTTTGCGACGGAGATCGAATGAAAAGCATCGCGGCGATTAGCGGTAAAATCGTTTAATAAATTGACCTTGCTGTAAAATTCGACGACGGCGACGCGGTCGTCAGGCCCAAGAGCGTCCAGAAAACGGGAAGCAGAAAGCTGAATATTTTGGCGAAAGCTTTTCGTCGATCCGCTCATATCGAGCAGCATCACCACACTGAACGGAGCCGGCGCAGCAACGAAACTCGTGATCTCCTGTTTTACCCCGTCTTCGTAAAGCGAAAAACTGTTCTTATCTAGTGCCGTGATAGGACGGCCACGCTGATCGACGACGCCGATATTCAGGCGGACAAGCGACGAGTCAACTTTGATCGGATCGTCATCCTGGGCGCTAACGGCGGCGAAGCCGCTTACGACGATTAAGATGAATACAAAGACTTTGCGGATGAGCATAATGAAATTCTAACAATCAGACGCGCTTTTTAGAAATGCGGTTGCACGCGGGCGGGGCGCTATCTTGAACGCACTTCTCGGTTAGCGTTGCCGACGAGATAACGCGAAAGCACCCGACCGCCGACACGCAAACTCTCCCCGCTGCCACGGTGACTGTCAAAACAATGTAAATTATTCTTGTTTTCGGAACCTTCATGCGTGGGTAAAATCTAAAACCGTTATCCACTAAGTGCACGAAATAAAAAAAGTAAGAACGAAAAAATCGGTCCGTCAATTGGCGACATTCTAATTGACTAGACTTCGAGAAGAGACGCTTACTGAATTTCCTTAACTTTATGCGGAAATTGATCTATACTCATCTGTCACCCGTTTCGTTTAATTTTTATTTAATATTGACAGGCTGCCTGATGAACCGCGATGCTCTATAAACCGAGTTTTTGCTGCCACTGTGGCGAGAAGATCGACAAGGCCGATTGGAAATTTCTTTCCAGCCGGCGGTTTTGCGATGTCTGCAAGGAAGAAAACAAAGGTTTTGAATTATTGGCGAGATTGGCGGTTGCGGGGGCACTACTATTGCCCGTGGCCGTTGTGGGGAGTCTTCTTGCAACGGGCAAAGATGAAACGGTGCAAACGGTCTCTTCGGTCCAAGCCGGTCGAAAGCCGGCTTCACTTCAGGTAAACCGTGAAATACATTCAGCTTTAGGTAACTCCGAATCGGTTAACAACAGAGATATCGCTGGTTCGCGGGCCGTGCAGGAAACTCGGACAGCAGAAATCGGCAAGCAACCGCAAAATCCAAAAATAGCGTTAGAAGGAGAAATTTTCTTCTGTGGTGCTGTCACAAAAAAGGGAACCGCTTGTACCCGAAAAGTTAAGATCAAAGGCAATTGTTGGCAACATTCTGCTCGATCGGTTTCGATGGCTGTCGGAAGACCGGCAGCGATCAATTAGATAAGGGACTGTCGACATTCACTGACGACCGACTATTCTGGTCGTTTAGTCCTTTTGCTTTTTATTATATCGCGAAACTCGTGGTAACTATATACACGGAATAAGAGAGAAAACCACAGACTTGGGCGATTGCCGGTTTAGGTATGCAAACGCAAACATGGCTTGGATCGTTTTACTTTCTTGGCCATCTAGAGTAAAACCCTGTTTTACCATTGATGTTTCCGGCGTTTTATTACAAAATATCTAGTCGAGAAATTTTCACACTCCAGTCCGCGATTCGAAACTATAATGAAACCTTTAGCTCAAAATACGATGATCCAGAATCGCTATCTGATCGTTCACCTGATCGGGAAAGGCGGAATGGGCGAAGTTTATTTGGCGGTCGATCAGCGGCTGGGGAGCGCGGTGGCTCTAAAGCGGACTTTTTTCGCGGGTGATGAAATGCTCGGCAATGCCTTCGAACGTGAGGCACGGATCCTGGCCAGAATGCGACATCCGGTTTTGCCGAAGGTCAGCGATCATTTCGGAGAAGGCGAAGAGCAATTTTTGGTGATGGAGCATATTTCCGGCGATGATCTCGCGAAAAGGCTGGAAACTTCGCAAAAACCTTTCCCTGCGAGCTGGGTGCTATTCTGGGCCGATCAGTTGCTCGACGCACTATCGTATCTTCATTCGCACGAGCCCCCGATAATTCACCGCGACATCAAGCCGCAGAATCTGAAATTGACCGACGAAAATCATATCATTCTGCTTGATTTCGGGCTGTCGAAAAGCTCCACTCCCGGACAAACTCTGCTCAACGAGACTGGCAGCAGCACCGGAAGCGTCGTTGGTTATACGCCGCATTATGCCCCGATGGAACAAATCCGCGGCATCGGAACGAGCCCGAAGAGCGATCTCTACTCGCTTTCCGCCACGCTTTATCAGCTGCTAACGAATAAAGTCCCGGCGGATGCTCTTTCGCGTGCCGATTGTTTGCTAAACGGTATGTCCGATCCGATCGAGCCGCTGTATGCCCTCAACCCGGAAATCTCACAAAGCGTTTCCGATGTGATCCTGAAGGGAATGGAGGTGAGTCAGGAGAAACGCTATTCGAATGCCCGCGAAATGCAGAAAATTCTGCGAAAGGCATTCACCGAAATGCAGAAGGCGACTTCGGCGGACACGGTGGCATTCAATATTGGCGACGCCGGAATCGTGGCACCGCCGCCGGCTGTCCTGCCCGGTTCGAATCAGCCTGTATCGGGAATTCCGTCGGCTGGCTCGTATAACGGCGGATCGAAGGTTGATGATTTCGATGCGACCATTGCCTTCGATCCCACTCCGCAGTCGCCGCAAATTAGGCAGGCGGATGTGCAAACGGAGGTTTTTCTCGCCGGTTCCAATTCTTTCGAAATTCCGGAGCACGATGTTCCGCTGCCTTTCGAGCCGCCCACAACTGAATATAAACCGTTCCAGTCGGAGAATTTTTCGGATACGAATGATTTCTCGCAATCGGACTTTGATCAGGTTCCCGCTGCGGTAGGTGCCGGTGCGACAGTGCCGTATATTGCTCTGCAGGGCGGCGATGCAGCCTATAATCCGGCCTCCACCGACTTCTATGCTAATCCTGATGTTTCTGGTGGCTCAGATCACTCTGCCGAGGTTTCGGCACCGTTTCCCGGTACGGACGCCGATCAATCCATAGCGGCCAAGCCCGCAGCAAAGAAGAAGTCCGCCGGGAAACTGATCGGGCTGCTCGCGGGACTTGCGGCTCTATTCATTCTCGTTACGGCTGCTGCCGGCGGCGGCTGGTACTATTACACCAATGTTTATCTGCCTGGATTGGTTGCGGAAGAAACGCCAACTCCAGAGCCGACTCCGTCGCCAACGCCGGAGGCATCACCTTCGCCTGAACCAACGCTTGAGAGCATATATAACAGCAATTCCAACAGCAATAGCGTATTTGGCGACAATTCGAACACTAATAATAATACAGGTATTACTGTAGAGCCGACGCCCGTGCCGACGCCCGAGCCGACGGCCAATCCACAGGTGCCGAGGATACCTAACACGGAACGAACTCCCGCACCTAGGCAAACACCACGGCAGCCGAGGACAGCGCCCACAGTGAAGCCGGAGCCGAAAAGGCAGCCTACTCCGCTGCAGTAATTGGAGAGTGTGAATGATGAACAATATATTTCAGAAGCTTAAGTTGAGTGTTTTATTCGTGACGGTGTTCTTCGCCTTCACGGCGGGAGCGGAAGCCCAATCGAAAAAAGATCAGAAAAAGGCCAGGCAGCTCGTCGAACAAGGCGATAAGTTCTTCGGTCAGAAGGACTACCGAAATGCTCTCGACCGATATTCCCAGGCCATAGTGCTAGTGCCGAAAAACGGATATGTACATTTTTGGAAGGGTTATGCCCATTACTATTTAAAGGAAAGTGATTTGGCACTAGCAGAACTCGATCTTGCTTTAAGCCAGAATTTCAAGCCGGCGGAAGTTTATAAGATTCGGTGGTTTGTGAATTATGAGGCAAAGAATTACGATGCCGCTCTCGATGATATAAATAAACTGCGGCAGCTAGAACCGAGCAATACCGATTTTATGCTTGCATTAGGCGATATTTACCTTGGAAAAGGGGCGTATCGAGAGGCGTTGGATCCGTATCAGAAAGCCGCCCTGAAACATCCGGAAAACGGTGATCTTTTTTATAACCTTGCTAGGGTTCAATTTAACCTCGGGGAAACGGCTGGTCAGGCATTAGCGGCCGAGGAAGCGATTAAAAAGCGAACGAAGTATTTGGGCGAAGCCTATTTTTACCTTGGCGACGCCCTGCAGAAGCAGAAAAGAATTCCCGAAGCAACCGAAGCATATCAACGTTCGCTGGCGGCTAAACCGGAGCAGTACGAGGTTTACAGAAATCTAGCGGAACTGTATCGGGCCTCGAGCCGCATCGATGAAGCGATTGAAGTTTCGAAGCGCGGACTAAGGCTATTTCCCAATGACGGAAATATCTACACGGATTTGAGCTGGTTTTACAGCCTTTCAGACCGGCACGAAGACGCCGTGCAGGCCGCACTGGCAGGCACCAGGTTCGCTCCGAACCAGCCGATGGCCTACACCAACCTTTGCCGGGCCTACAATGATTCCAAAAAACCGGAGATGGCAATAACCGCCTGCAATAATGCGTTGAAGCTTAGTCCGAATGATGGTGAGACGAACTTCTATCTCGGACGATCCAACGCTTTACTCGGAAGGCAGGCCAAGGCATCCGAATTTTACAAAAAATCAATTGTTGGGCTGACTGCATTTACCGCAGGTAATCCTGATTACTCCGACGGCTTTTACCTTCTCGGTAATGCTTATTTCGAAGATGGCCAGCACGCCAAGGCCGCAGTAGCATATAAACGGTCTTTAGAGTTAAATCCCCGTTTCGTTAAGGCAAGATTCAATATGGGAATCATTAGCGTGATCCTGAATAATAAGGCAGTTGCAATGGAACAGTACAACAGCCTGCTTAGCTTGAATAAAGACCTTGCGGACAAGCTTAAAACTGAAATCGACAAGCTGTAGCGTTCTAATGCACCATTGTATTAACGGTGTTGCGGTTCAAGCTGATATTGTTTACCTGATGCGGAACTTAGCCAAAAAATCGGCGGAATTTCCAATTAAGAATTGAGCTAGATTGGGCTGATCGTGCGAGCGGTCGTAGCCTACAAGTTCAACGTAGGCCCGACCTCCGATTTCTTTGCCGCCCATCGTTCCGCTTACATCACAGGCACCTTCCCAGTAGACGATCATTGTCGTTCCGCGCGTGTCGAGTTCCTGGTCTTCAATAACTGGCGTCACTGTCAGATCGATTTCTAGAGATGGGACGCGTATAGTCCAGCCGCTCGGGTAAGTCGCACCGGAATGTGGGCTTTTCCATGAACCGGACGGTTCGATCTGGAAATCCTCGTTCTTTAACGCCGAAACTCCGCTGTTTTCATCAACGAACGAACCGCTCGAATAAGGGGAAGTTTCGCCCGCGCCATTTCTCAATTGATAGCACATCAGTTCACAATTGTTATCTAATTGTATTGAAAACCAATCCCAGCCTTTTTGATTTTCGGTCGGTGTCCACGTTCCGAATTCACGGTCCATCCACGCCGAGCCGGTAAAATGTTCCGTTTCGCCGTTTTGCGTCAAATCACCTTCGACTTCCATTCGCGTGTATGAAAAATACCGCGAAGCCTGGCCTTCGTCCTTGAACGATACGCCGTTTTCGCCATTTAAAATTACGCCCTTTTTCGGCTCTAAGCTCGCTTCGAAAGTTACATCGGAGCCGATGGTCGCGCGCAGTATGTGAGCATTTTTTGCTTCGCGTGCTGACCAGTCACCAAGCTGAAGATGGAAATGCAGTTCGCTTGCGGAAGCCGGATGATCGAACATCCCGTTCGAGCTTTTGCGGTGCGAATATCGGAAAGATCTGCCTTCAATATCGGTAATTGCAAAATGGGCAAAATAATACGGATTTCCGATCAGACGAAGTGGAACAACCGAAAATCGGTCGAGATCAGTGCGACGTTTGAAAAATACGAGTTCGAAGCCGAAATGCCGGCCTTTCGTTGTCTCGGCGTGGCCGGTGTAATACCACCATTCCGTCTGCGCGTTCGAATGTGCGGCCAAATCGCGCGGCAACTCGACGGCATCCAGTTCAGTGCCGTCGCGCAGCGTGTCTGCTTTTCCCGAAACCGTTTCAGTTATGGCGTCAAAGATACGAGATGCAGTTTTTTCCGCGTCCTCAAAAAATGTATTCAAGATTGTCCGCTCGCTCATTATGTCCAAGTCTCTCCGCTAGAATTATTCCTTAAATTCTATTCGAAAAAATAGCAGAGCGCAGATTCAAATGTAAAAAAAATTGTAGTGAGGCAATGAAGGCAGAACCACCTGCGTTAGCGGGTGGTACGAATCCCGGCTAAAGTTTTGTTTAGGTTCCAATAGCAACTCTAGCAGTAAGTTCTACCACCCGCGACACAGGTGGTTCTGTAGTTAATGCAAATTCGTCTGAACATTCACGCTTTGGATTCTGAGTACGACCTTGACGGAATCCGAGCGGTTATCCAAATTAGCGGGTACAAACGGGGCAAACGCGGGATCGGATTCAAGCGCCTTTCTCAGATCCTCGATCGCCTGGCGGTCTCTCGATGGCTCGACTACCTCTGATATTCGCGCCAGTCCGTTGCCGAAAACTTCGGCGACCACGACCACTTCGTCGTCATTCATCTCGCCGCGAACGAGAGATCTCGTGAGGGCGATAAGTGCTCCGCTGGGGTTAATACTTGGAGATTCGCCGGAAAAAGCAAACCGCGATCCCGCGTATTCGGACGATGAAAGGTCGAGCATGTATGGACTTTCGCCTGTTGCAAGCATAACCGCCGAATTAGAATTTGATCTAGACGCAGCGGAAGCATCGGCGATGCCAGCTTGAAAATCACTCGCCATTATTGCCCATAGAAGCGAAAATCCGATCAAAAGGGAAGCGAGACTGCCCGTCGCATAGGGCATCAACCAAACATCCAGCCAATTCCTGCGGTCATCGAGAAGACCAAAACTAGGTGCGGTATTGACCGAGGCCAATTCGTTCGATACCGCTATTCGCAGCGAAGCCAGAAGATTGCCGGGCATTTCCGGCCGGGCGATCGCACGCATTGCGGTTCTCAATTCTTGAAAGTCCGCCAGTTTTTGACGGCAAAGCGGACAATGTTCGAAATGGCCGTCCAACAACGCGCGTTCGTCCTGCGACAAGCACTCGTCAGAGTAAAGCGGAATATTTAATTGTAATTCCTGACATTTCATTTAGCAGTTTCCAGATGCCGGATATCGGATGTCGGTAAAAACTTGCTGATATCTGGCCTCTAATATCTTACATATACACTGAGTGAATGGCTGACTGACCCCGGCTGTCTCCCGTTCGCGGAAAACAACGCGTTGCCTGTTCGAAGTTCGATCTGTATTCCGTTCGGCATATTCCCTTTAGATGTTGCTGGTCTAATTTCAAATAAACGCCGATAGAATGCATTTCATAACTCTCGGCTGACATCCGTTCCCTTCGACTTTGTCGTTTGGCACCAATTTTTATTGTCTTCAAAGTAAAAACCGGGGCGAGTCAACCATTCATTCAGTTTTCAAAAATCCTTCAGCCTCCGTCTTAGCTCTTCGCGTCCGCGAGCGATCCGCGATTTGACGGTGCCGATGTTTATATCCAACATCCGGGATATATCGTCATAACTTTGCCCCTCGATATCGCATAAAATAATCACTTCGCGGTATATATCGGACAGATCGAGCAAAGCTTTTCTAAGTCCCGTCTCACGCTGCCGGTGCATCGCCGCTTCTTCCGGGTTTTCCGAAGTTCCAGCAAGTGTTTCCGATAGAATCCTTTCACCGTCGCCGGCCGGAGCGTCTAAAGAAACCGTTTTGTCACGTTTTCGGCGGTTCCACCAGCGAAACCTGTTTCGCGAATGATTTACCGCTATCCGAAAGAGCCAGGTTTTCAATCCCGATTCGCCCCTAAAGGTTTTGATCGACTTCAGAGCACTTAAAAAAGTCTCCTGAGTCAGATCGCCCGCTTCCTCGGCATTCTCCGTCAATCGGTAAAGCAATGCGTAAATATCAGCGGAATAACGTGTTATCAACGTATCGAAAGCATCCGAATTACCCGCTTTCAGATTTTCAATGAACTCCAATTCGACTGATGAGTAGGCGTTGGAGGATAAAGCCGCCGCTGCAGCACCATTAAGGTCTTCGTCAAAAGCTATTGACTTGCTGAAGAACATTCCCTGCCCCTCGCCCTTCTCTTTCAGAGAAAATTTCAAATTGAACATCCGCTTTTTCCCGCGAATAATATATTAGACACCGCCGTTGCGGATATGTTCCCGAGAATTATAAAATTTTATTTTTAGCGTTAATTTCTTGCACTTAGTTGCTCTTCGCTCGTTTTTACGGTAAATTAACTCTTTTGGAAAATACCCGCTGACGCAATTATACAACGATAGAGCAAGGCGAAATTGCAGTTTTTTAATAATGGCTAGAAAAAAGAGAACCGTCGTACCCGCAGTTGCACCCACAACCGAGCCGAAAGAGAAGTTCAGCTACCAGGACCCGTTTCAGCAAAAGGTCGGACGCGGCATCGAAGACGCGGGCCGAAAATTGGAAGGCCAGGGAAGGAATATTCTTTACGGAATAGCCGCTCTCGTCGTACTGGGCATTATTATTGGGCTTTTCACGTTGTGGAGCGGCCGCTCGACCGCAGCCGGACAAACTGCTCTCGGCAAGGCAATCGAGACTTCGCAGGCCCAGATCACCGAAACTCCGCCGGCCGGTTCGACCGCGAAAACTTTCAAAACCAGTAATGAAAGAGCCGAAGCATCTATCGCCGAATTTCAGGCTGTAGCCAACAATTTCGGTGGAGATATTGCAGACAAGGCAAAATATTTTGTTGCTGTTAACCGCCTTAGCATCGACCGGCCCGCCGCCATTCAAGAATTGGAAACGCTGGCCAAATCGAACGACGAAGCCGGAAAGCTTTCCAAATTCGCTCTCGCGGAAGCTAAAGCCAACGGCGGCGACCTAGACGGTGCCACGGCGTTATATCAAGAATTGGCCGCAATGAGTGATCCGATCGTTGCAAAGGACACGGTCAATTTCGAGCTTGCGAAGCTATACGAGAAGCAGGGTAAGAAGCAGGAAGCTGTCGATCTCCTGTTTAATCTCGTAAAAACGGCGAGCGAGGCGAAAGACTTGGATGGTAAAGCCGTAACCCTGACCGCCACTGCTCAGAGTGCGAAAGAAAAACTACGACAGCTCGATCCCGAAAAAGCGAAGGAAATTCCCGAGCCAGCCTTCGATCCGTCATCCGCCGGAATGCCTTTCGGAATGTAGTTTTAAGGGTGATGCCATTAGGCTTGAAAGCCGCCTGATCCGTTATTTGTTATAATGGCGAGAACAATAGGCGGCTTTAAATTGATCGAACAGATAATCAAAAAGCAGACAACACTGACCAAACCGGTTTCTATTCGGGTTGCTCCGAACAGTTATCTCGTCGTTCTATTTCTCTCCGCATTTTTTTCCGCGCTGATCATCTACCTCGGATACGATGCGGCAGGTTTTATTTTACTCGGCCTGTCACTGATAATTCTTCCGGCTTTTGCGTTCCTTGACCGGATTCGCTTCGACGGCAAGCGGATCAGCAGGACGGGCACGATTCCCAATGCGTGGGCGAAATTCAACCGCTCACGCCGCCGCCTCAAAATTTCTGATATAGAACAGGTCGAAACGCATGCTCTTCGCACGATGAAACGCGGCGGGAAGATTTCGTATCGCTACAGCACGGCGATCCGCGGAAAGGGAGCGATGTTTATTATCGTCTCCGGCGGCAATGATTTCCGTGCGATGATTCAAAGTATTCTCCCGCTGCTCCCTGAAAATGTTCTTGACAATCGTTCAATGGATCTTCGGGATTATATTTCCGATCCCAAAGAACTCCTTCAAAAGGCCAATTTCTCGCGGATACCATCCGCCGACGTGCTCGAAAACTCACTTCGCGACGTCCAGATCAAAGCCAATCGAAATGCAATAATTCCCGATACGGAAACCGCCGCCGAACAAGACAAGATTTACGGGCTCCGAAAACTCGCTAATGAATTAAGACTATCAGGCGCATTGCTTCAGGCAATCGAAGCGTTTCGGCGTGCCCTGATTCTACGTCCGTCGGATGCCTGGCTGCTATTCGAATTCGCGCGATGTTTGCAGTCATTGGCGGGATCGGAAAGCGACGGCAAACTTGAAAGAAAGGCGATGGCGATGTTGCGGCTTGCGGAACGCCGGGCGGGAACCGATGGCACTTTGCTCGCAAGACTAGGCGAAAGCTATTTCCAGTCCGGCGAATGGAGACGAGCGGGAATCGTATTCCAGCGGGCCGCTGAATCCGTCGGGGAAAGTTTTCGTATAGTTCGCGGATTGGCCGAAATTGCCCTTCGCGAAGGCAAGATCGCACACGTTATCCATAATTTCTCGGCCGCTAATCGCCTTGCGGAGACCCCGGCACTGCGCCGCTGGACGCAGAATGAGATCGAATATTTTTCCCGTCTCAACAATGACGAGGAATACATGGACATGGAGATAAGCCGCGTCAACCTGCTCGACTCGCTGGAAAGATCGAAAAAAACCACGCTCCGCATCGCTATTTTCGCCTTTCCGGTCATAATTTCCGGCGAAGTTTTCGAAGATGCACTTGTTTCGAACGTCGGCTGGGCAGTCTCGACAGTCGCCCTAACGCTTTGGACCGGAATGATCCTGGCCGCAAAAATGTTATCCCCAAGAATCCCGCCCGAATTGCTGGAAGACGATTAAAATGCGACTATTATCCCGCATATCGTTTCCGATGTAGAAATGGATTGAGTTGATCCGGTCAAAAAACCTTTTGATGAATTCGAACAGTCTAAAAACGGGCGTCCGGCATTTCGTCGTGAAATACGTATCAAAACGTTTTCGTTCCGCCTTGTGCCTATTAGTGCTGGTCGTTTTCGTGCTGTCGGCCAACGCGGAAAACCCTGTCTCTCCGCAAACATTTACGTATGCGGAATTGATCGACCTCTACGATCAGAATGAGCTTTCCCCGGAAATGAAAACCAAGCTTACACGGCTTTTGACCACGCCTTTCGTCGTAAATGATTATCCGAATGCGGATCGCGTCTTTTCCAGATCTATGTTTTTAGGTTCGTACATTCGGGTGGCGTCCTGGAACATTGAACGCGGGTTGGAGTATGAGGCGATAGAGGCTGCGTTTGGAGATGCCGGGAAGTTTGAATCGATGCTGGACACAGAAGAATTCCCGCCGGATAGCGAGCAACGTGAGCATGTACTGGAGGAGGCCGCCGCGCTACGCTCCGCCGATATCATTGTGCTCAATGAAGCGGATCTAGGGATGAAACGTACCGATTACCGCAACATAGTTGCCGATCTTGCTGCGAAGCTTGGAATGAATTATGCATTCGGCGTGCAATTTGTCGAGTTGAGTCCGGTCAAGTTGAGCAGGGAACGAGATGCAACGGATGAGATCGAAAAGGAAATGCTCGATGTTATACGTGTGGACAGAGAGAAGTATAAGGGCTTACACGGTACCGCAATCCTGAGCCGGTTTCCGCTCGAAAATGTCCGATTGAAGCCATTTGACCATCAGCCGTACGATTGGTATGCGTCGGAGAAAAAGGGGCTAAGCATGGTGGACAAGAGTAAACACCATATCGCGAAGCGCATATTTCTCGAAAAAACACTTCAAGAAGTTCGGCGCGGCGGACGGATGATGCTGTCAGCCGATATTAGCGATGAAAGGTTTCCCGGTGGACGCCTGACCGTGATCGCGACACATTTGGAGAATAAGGCAAGGCCGGCTAGCCGGAATAAACAATTGGGAGAAGTTTTGGCAGCGATAAAGGACATTCGAAATCCGGTGATATTGGCCGGAGACATGAATACTTCGGGCCGCGACATGGCGCCGACCTCAATCGGACGCGAACTAAAAAAACGATTCGGTAATCCAAAATTTTGGATCAAAACCGGGATGAAATTTGCGTTTGGCCTAGGTTTGGCCGAAGAGGTGATTCTAGGCGGCATTACATTCGGACGAAATCATAATGATCCGACTGTCGGACATTTTCCGATTCTGCTGCCGAATCCAGAGCGAAAGTTTTTTACCGATCTGGAAAAATTTAGATTTGACGATGGCGGTGTCTTTGATTTTCGCGGGGAAAAAGACCGTTCGGCGGAAAGACGATCGGGTACACTTTCAAATTCGAATGAACGCGGATTTAAAGGGTTTGTTACTACCTATCGCGTAAACCGGCCGGTAAAATTTATCGGTAAATATAAACTGGATTGGATCTTCGTCAAGCCCCACGGATACGAAGGCGGCAAATCAAAATTAGGGACGAGTTCGCCGTTCGCTCCGCATTTTGGGCGGACGCTTAGGGCAATTCCCGAAATAGTCGAGGGGCGAATATCAGATCATCGTCCGATCATTGTCGATCTGCCGATAGAAGCTGTAAAGATAAAAAGACTTTAGTATTTACCGGCTCACTCGTAGTCATCCTCCGCCATAAATCATTCCGGAATGCGCAAAAGAATCAGTGTCGAGAACAAGAATAATTCAACCATTTAATTCTTACGCAACATCGCCTATTAACATATTTGCGGGAAGCGAAACGTGGAAAGCATAACATCCCCAATTATTGCCACGATGATGCCGCCCGAAGTTTCTAAAACGGTACAAGAAAAATTACTAAGGTGCAGAACTGGAACTTCGGAGAAGTTCCGGATAAAATCATCCGCCGGTTACCCTCGGCTTTTTCGGCGACAGCTTTTTTACCGGTTTAGCCTTTGCTTCGGCCGGAGCAGATGCAACGGCTTTTTTCTTGTTTTGCTGTTGCGGATTTAGCATAGCAGTCCATTTGAATTCGGGCGTGTCGAATCCTGTTTCCAATTTACTAAGAATAAACTCGGTCATTGCGTTGACGATCCAGTAGTGATTCTTCTCGCCGACCGACGCGATCTCGGCGTCCGGGGCCGGATTCATAAAATCTATTGCGTACGGAATGCCGTCTTTTATAGCAAATTCCACCGTGTTTAGATCGTAACCGAGAGCGTTACATATTGTTTTCACGTCCTTTTCGACACGGGCGTGCAGTTCCGGGCTAAGATAATCATCCGCATCTACATACTGCATCCCGGAAAGATAGGGCTGCGACGGATCGTAAGGCATTATCAGGACCTTTTCCTGCCCGACGCAGTAGCAGCGGACGAATTGATCGTACTCGATGCCTTCCTGCAAAGTCATGCAAAGCGTGCCGGTCTGATTGTAGACGCTCCAGAGTTCTTCGAGCGAGTGAATTTTCGAGACATTCTTCCAGCCGCCGCCGTCGAACGGTTTTAGGAAAGCAGGGAAGCCGACGTGATCGACGATTCCCTGCCAATCAAGCGGAAATTCTAGATTGCGAAGGCTTTCATCAGTTATGCCTTCCATATATTTTTCCTGCGGCAGCAAAACGGTCTTGGGAATAGCCACGCCGAGCTTTGCAGCCAGCGCAAAGTTGAAAAACTTGTCGTCAGCCGACCACCAGAATGGATTGTTGATAATGAAAGTGCCTTCCAGCGCCATACGTTTCAGCGTCGCCCGGTAGTATGGAACTTCGTGCGAAATGCGGTCAATGATTACGTCGTAACGTTTTGGCTCATCTAGTCTGATTCCGCCGATTGTGACCATTTCCGCCTCGACCTGGCCTCTGCCGTTCTCGTTTATGCTTTTAATTATAGATTCAGGAAACGTAATTTCGCGTCCCGCCAATATGCCGACTCTTTTCATTATAATATCCCTGTTATTTATGCCTGGTTTAACAAGCACTCGCTCTTCATCGTTCACTTTGTGTCTTCACTTTGTGTTCTACGTGTTAAGAAAGATTTATCACGAAGAACACAAAGTGAAGCCACAAAGTACACAAAGGAAGAGGGTGCCCTATTGAATGTATTATTCTTCGTTAATTGCTCCAAATGTTTAAAATCTGAAATCATTTATAATAAGCGACACGCTTTTTGCGTGCAAGGTTGCGAATTAGTTTGCATCCACGTTTGGTAACATAGTAATCTTTACTTGACGCGAACTCTCGCGTCATCAAATTCCTTTTACTGCCTGGAAAATCCCGATAACAAAACCAATGGACACTCAAACTGCTTCGCAGGAAAATAACATCGCCCCAATCACGGCTCCGCCGGTGAACCAAAATTTGCAATCTTTTCACAATGTTTTAAACCGGATGCTGGCGGTCGATTCGAAGGTCAGCGATCTCATATTTTCACCTGGCCGGCCACCGCAAGTCGAATTAACCGGCGATCTGCAAGGCGTTACGATACCGGGACTGGAAAAATTAACGGCGCCGCAAATAAAGGCCATGTCGGAATTGCTGTTGAACGGGAACGAGCAGGGATCGGAAACCCTTGAAAAGAAGGGCTCAACCGATATTTCTTACAGCGTGAACGGGCTTTGTAGGTTTCGCGTCAATATATTTAAACAGCGCGGAACCTTTGCGATCGTAATGCGCGTTATACCGACGACGCCGCCGAAATGGGAAGACTTGAATCTGCCGGCGGCCATCCGAGCAGTTGCGGATTTGAAGAACGGGATCGTTCTTGTCACCGGCCCGACAGGTTCGGGCAAGACCACGACGCTCGCGGCGGTGATCGATCTGATAAACCAAACCAAAAAATATCACGTCGTCACCATCGAAGATCCTATTGAATTTATCCACGACCATAAGAACAGTACGATCCACCAGCGGGAACTGCATTCGGACACGCCGGATTTCGCGCTTGCCCTGCGGGCCGCTTTGAGACAGGCGCCGAAGGTGATCTTTGTCGGCGAGATGCGCGATCGCGAAACTATCGAAGTTGCGCTCGAAGCGGCGGAAACCGGGCATCTCGTTTTATCGACGCTTCATACGATTGACGCCGCAAAAACGATAGACCGCATCATCGGCGTCTTTCCGAAAGTAGAGGAAGCGGCAATCAGAACGCGCCTGTCGCAGTCGTTCCGGCGGATCATTTCACAGCGTTTAATGCCAAAGGTCGGCGGCGGGCGAATTGCCGCGATCGAGATCTTGACCTCTACTTCGCGAACGCGTGAATATATTGAAAGGGGCGAGAAGGACGGACGCTCAATCGTAGACGCAATGCTGGACGGCGAGCTAGAAGGAATGCAGACGTTTGACGGGGAGTTGGAAAGAATGATTCGGGAAGGGTCCATTACCAAGGAAACCGGGCTGTCGTACTCGACAAATGCAAATAACCTTGCATTGTCAATCAACGATCTTGATGGCGCTAAGAAAGAAGTTCCTGTTGCAATTGTTCCAGAAGCAAAGCCGACCCCGGATGTACCGAATATCGATGGATTTGAAAGATGAGGTAAGAATGTAAAGCCAAACTAGTGCTGTCTAACCTAAGTTTTCGAAGTACTAGCCACAAATTACACGAATGACACTAATTAGTTTTCTTTTATTTGTGTGATCCGTGTAATTCTTGGCTAAACTGATCATACAGTTATTTAGATTACACGGCACTAGCGGTTTGCTTCCGGCAGCAATTCGTAATTGCCCATTTCGCGGTTATAAGAATCAAGTGCTCCGACCGAATCGGCGGTGGCATCAAGCATCTGCTTCGTCATCGCGATCGAATCGGAGAGCTGCTCAAAATCAGGAAGCGAAAATTTCTCCGGCGTGGACATCGTGACGATCTCGTCATTCAAATAGCTAAAGAAGTTTTCAATGGATTGCAATTGTCCTTCGACAAGTTTTACACTGCGCTCGATCTCGTCGAATGAAGCAACGCGGCGTTTTAAGATCTCGACATTCGTCTGCTGTATTCGCCTGGTCTTTTCGTCACCCGCGCCTTCCATCGCTCGGAAAGCCTGCGAAAGTTGGTTATGGACAGCCTGGCGGTTGATCGATTTCAAATGCTGTTTTCTGCGGCGGTAAACGTCCAGCAGATCGACGAAGTCTTCCCACCGCTGATCAAGCGTCCGCAGATTCGATGGCAGCGATCCGGCTCCAGTGAATTTTGTGTAATTATCCTGAATTTTTTCCTTCAGCCAGCGAAGGTATTCGACGGCTTCGCGTTCGCGGGGCGTAAAGGATTTTATCAATTTCTCGCGGTCGGCCTTATTCAAGGCTCGCAGGCGGTCTTTTTCGCGCTGATTGATCAATTGCCGATACCATGGCAGATTCGGCAAAAAGAGAATATAAATTGCCTCAGCGATCAACGCGATCAACAGCGGAATCACGCTTCCCGTAAAAGCCGCAGCAACGGCAAAACCGGCCAGACCCCAAAAATTAAATGGTTCCTTGACCGCTTCTTTCGCATAACTCGTATTAAACCTGGTTATTTGCTGCTGGTATTTCGCAATGTCCGCCATACAATACTAGATGCTTAGTTTTCGGATCACGTTCGACAGAGAATTGTAGGATTCTGCTGACTTTTAGCGGTACTGGCCTTGAGTAGTATTTCCGCGTTTTATCTTCGTCTTTCTTCTTTCGTGTATTTCGGGGATAAATTCTTAAAACCTTTATCCACGAAATACACGAAAGAAGAAAAAGTTTCACGAATTGTTTGCCGGCCGATTAAATATCAAAGGTCAGAATTACCTAGTTTGAGCGGTTCTCATTCCCTTCATTTATAATCACTTGATCGAGTACATCTTCTTCTTTAACTTCGGAACCGGCGGAGATCTGCTTTCCAGCCGCATTCGACGAACCGGAGCCGAGCAGGCCCATTTGCGATTTGTATTCGAGCAGCTTGTCCTGAAGCTGGATGTCCATCGCCTCACGCTCGATGTCCTGCATCTGCGTGTCAACATTCGATGTGCCGAGTTGGAGTTTGGCTTCGGCTGCCGCGACGCGGCGGTCAATTTTCTCGCGCATCTCGTTAAAAGTCGAAGAGTCGTCGCCGATGTTGAAAGTTTC
>JANMSP010000231.1:0-3087 GCA_031389475.1 Pyrinomonadaceae bacterium | reverse complement strand
CCCGAAGAATATTTTTTATTTGAACGGCAATATCTGCGACAAACTCGGTAATCCAGAAGCTGTGCGGCTGCTTTTCGGTAAGGTGAACAGCCTGATCGGAATAGATCCGGCACCCGCAAGCCTGCCGAACGCGTTCCCGCTAAAATCAAAGCTTGGAACAAAAAGCAGGGTGATTTTAGCCACTACATTCTGCAAACACTACGGAATAAAGGTCGATAGCACCACCGCGTTCATAAATACCGAAATCGACGAAAACGGCATCCTGCGTCTCGACCTAAAAACAACGACCAGAGTCTCACGCCCCGGCGCCCGAAGGCATTCACGGTAAAAGCCTATTCTGAACTTGGGATTTTACTACTATCTTAGCGGCTTCGCCGCTCTATTTGCGGAAAAGTTTTACTTTTCCGATTGGCTTCGTAATTCTCTTGCGGCTGTGCCGCCGTTTCGGGTGAACTTAGTAAGCGGCGGCATAGCCGCGAATCTTTTCGTTGCAAATTACGGAAAAGTATAACTTTTCCGCAAATAGACGGGCATAGCCCGAAGAAGCAAGAAACGGCAGGGGTCAAATTCTAATTTACGCGGTCAATACTCTGCACGTTTCAGATTTCGATAGATTCGCCAGGTTGGATCAGCCCGATAATTTCGTCGATTTTTGGCAGAAGACTTTCGACAACGGGTACCTGATTGCTCGGTAGAAGGATAATTGCTGCATTTCTTCCGGTAAGGTTCTGTTGATATCGAAGGTTTTTATCGGACGTGATGAAGATTTCAAATTGATCCTCAACGAGTTTGAGAAGTTCTCCGTTTTTAATTCCGGCCCAGCCCATATCCTGAACGGTCACTATCTGACGTTGGGGCAAGCGCTTCTTAACAATGCTGGGAACGCATTCGTCAATAATGATTTTCATGCCGCTCGCTTAAAGTCTTCGAGCGTAGCCTTAAAATGCTCCAAAACCTGAACGGCCTGTTCACGTTTTACGGTAGGAAAGTTTTCAAGAAATCCGTCGAGCGAAATTCCGACTTCCAGATTATCGAGCAACGCCGAAACCGGTACGCGAGTACCCTCAAAAACAGGTGTTCCACCTAAGATGTCTTTATTTACTCGTATTGGAATGTTCTTTTCTATAATCATATATTGAACCTTTCAAATATTAAGATAATACAATTAGCAGTCGATAAGAACAATAATTTGCCAGTCCCGTTTCAATCGTTAGTTCTTCTGCGGCTTCGCCGCTCTATTTGCGGAAAAGTTATACTTTTCCGATTGGCTTGAAAATTGTTTTGCGGCTATGCCGCCGTTTCGAGTGAACTTAGGAACCGGCGGCAAAGCCGCGAATCTTTTTGTTGCGAATTACGGAAAAGTATAACTTTTCCGCAAATAGACGGGCATAGCCCGAAGATATAAAAATTAGGTCTCAAAAACGATTAAAAGCCGGCGATGCCAAAATCTTTGGAAATTATCGCCGAGATGGCTAATATTTCGTCAGCTTCTTTACAGCGATTTTCGAATGGTGCCGACGGATTGTCATATAAGTAGGTTCGATAGTTGTCGCCCTTCTTGATTTCCACGACGTATGAGATACCGTCGTTGTACCTTGCACTACAATTTATATCCTCCGCGTTTGGAAGCGATAAAATATGATGCTCATTGAGCGACCGCCAGACTGCTTCCCATCCTCGAACCGGATCTTTCAAACCACTCGAATTTTGTATGAACCGGCCATCTTTGTAGTCTTCGTCAAGATGAATAGCGGACCAGGTATTCCTGATTCGCCTCATTACAAAACCTTCAAGCGTCGTAAGCCCGAATCCTCTCCAAATTCTTATCTCAATATCATCTTCCGAAATTGTCAGATTTCGAAGTCTGCCGATTCCTGCTTTCTTCGTTCGCTCATCAATGGTGTCATGAAAAATAGGTTTTGCCGATCCTATCGGAGTATCGGGTATAACAGTCTCAGAAAACGCAGTCGGCAGTTTTGGAGTTGGTTCGGTTGATGTGCTGACAATCGGATCTAAGGAAATATTAGCGTTCGGCGTGTCCGGATCGTGGCATGCTATAAAAAACGTGATAAGTCCGGGAATCAGTAATGTGATTAATTTTTTCACAATTTATCCGGGTTATGTCTATGTCCGTCAAAGTCGTTTAAAACGACAACTAGTCTTTGCTGAAAAATCGCGTGTGGTCGCGGGCCGAATCGATGATCCTAAGAATTACTATTTCATCGGCGGTTTCAGGAGAATCTTTGGCAAAATAGTCGGCAGATTCGACTAAGTCGATGAGCGCCTGAGGCAGTTTGACTATCTTCATTTGACTGATTTACCCGAAGCTATTCTTTCCTTTACGACACGCCGGGCTTCGGCGATATCATCTTTCGTCAGTAACGAAGGCTCACCACTGGCGTAAGCTTCAGCGATCAGTGTTTCGAATCGCGCATTTTCAGAGCGTTGATCGGCTCGGATTAACTCGCGGATATATTCGCTGATTGTTCCATAGCCTTCATTTTCGATCTTTTTTTCGACGAAATGCCGCATCGTTTCAGGAAGCGAAATATTTAGTGTTGAAGTTGCCATTTTGATCACCTCATCAAAATAATAACAAATTGTCGATAAATATCAAATATTGTCAATTATTAATATCACGAGAGCAGGGTTCAATTTAATTCGCCGGTTGCGGTTTCCCATTCACCGTATAATTTTTGGATGAACTTTTCCTTTTCGCGGAATTTCTTGGTTACTTTTTGGAGCTTTGTGTAGTCCGCAACTATTTCGGGGGAAGACATTTCGGAGGAGAGGCTGGCGACTTCCACTTCGAGCTTGGCGATGTCGGATTCGATGTCGGTGATACGTTTTTGGATTTTTTCGCGTTGGTTTTTGCTGAGAGAAGAAGAAGCCCCGGTCGCTACCGCTCGCGGTTCTGACCCGACTGCGGCGGAGATTCTGGGTTTGCTGGTCAGGCCGGATTCTTTGCCGCTTATTTTCCAGTAGTGGAAATCGGTGTATTTTCCGTCCAAGCTGACGAACCATCCCTCGTTTTAGAATGATAGCAAATGGTTTGCGATATTATAGATGAAGAATCGGTAGTTGCTG
>JANMSP010000220.1:0-3706 GCA_031389475.1 Pyrinomonadaceae bacterium | reverse complement strand
GAATGAAAGGCTTTAGCCGAATTTCTGAATAAACCAATCGTCCTTAGAGCTTTAGTTAAAGCTGATTAGGATTTAGACATTTCTTATTCGGCTAAAGCCTTTCATTCATCCAGTTTCAGCCCACTAGCTAAAGTTAGTGGCAATTTACAGAAAGAAATGTCAACAAAATCAATAAATACGAATTCCCCACCGCAGTCATAATGTTTTTCAATTCCGCATATTCTGCATCAAATCGCCCTACTTCACAATCGAATACGCATCAATTTTCCGTTTTTTCGAGTGTGAAACGCCAGATCATTCGATTCTGCCTAGCATCAAAAATATATTTACCGTCTGATACTCGCCAATAGCCGAGAAATTCCCAGCGGCCGACGGAGAGCTTATTGAACAGAGGCACCGATATCTCGGTTTCGACGGCGTTAAGCAATGCTTGATTTGCCGAGTCCAAGTTCTGGTCGCCGCGGCGGCCGGAGCCGGTGTAAAAGATCGTGTTTTCCGTGTTTCCATGAAAATCGGGATAGCATGGATTAATCTTGCCGAAATCGGTTAGGAGCGAGATGAGCCGGCCATTTTTATGGTAAATACCGTTGCGAATCCGGTGAATTTTCGACACTTCGGCCCAGGACAAGATGGCGGGTGAGAGGCCTTCATTATAGAAACTTATATTAGACATAACATTTTATTATCTTCCTCTTGACGCAGTCTAAAAACCGTTGTAACATCTTTTCACCCCCGTTTTGAAGTTAGTTTAGCGCTGTACTTTCATTCTCTATCAACGGCACTGAAGCTTATTACGTACACATAAAGTCGTCAGCTCTCGATCTATATTTATTTTTCATTTGTAGTGATTATATCAGTTGAATTCTTTGTTTATTTTTTATTCTCAAGGCCTAATTGTCGGCAAATCTAATAAATCAGGAGAAAAAGATGAAGAAAATTTTATTTGCGGCGCTGACGCTCGCGGTTGGCTTACTCTCATTGGGTTTCTATTCCACCATTAGTACCGCACAGGAACAGAAACTACGGACAGCCAAGGGCGCGATCCCGGGCCGGTATATTGTTGTTTTGGAAGACTGGGCGACGGGAGCAAGAGGATTCGCTTCCGAATCCGAAGCGGTCGCCACCGAACTCAGCATAGTTTACGGCGGCAAAGTCGACCGCGTTTTCAAATACGCTCTCAACGGTTACTCGGTCGAAATGAATAAAGAAGAGGCCGAACGACTGAGCCAGGACCTACGTGTGCAATACGTCGAGGAAGACCAGGAGGTTTATGCAAATGCCACGCAGACCGGCGCAACCTTCGGGCTTGACCGCATCGACCAGCGTGATCTTCCGCTCAACGGAAATTATAATTACACTCCGACCGGCAGCGGCGTGGATGCTTATATCATCGACACCGGAATACGGCGAACGCATACGCTGTTCGGCGGCCGCGCAATCGCCGGTTACGACGCGATCGGCGACGGGCAAAACTCCAACGACTGTAACGGGCATGGAACGCACGTTGCCGGTACGGTCGGCAGCTCGACCTATGGCGTGGCGAAGAATGTGACGCTTATAGCAGTTCGCGTGCTGAATTGTTCGGGTTCGGGATCGAATGCGGGCGTGATCGCCGGTGTGGACTGGGTAACCAGCAATCGCAGCGGTCCGTCGGTAGCTAATATGAGTTTGGGCGGCGGAGCCTCTACCGCTCTGGACAACGCGGTGCAAAATTCAGTTGCCGCGGGCGTAACATTTGTCGTCGCGGCGGGAAATGAGAACCAGAATGCATGCAATGTCTCACCGGCCCGGGCAGTAAACGCGGTAACTGTAGGATCTACTACCAATACCGACGCCAGATCATCCTTCTCGAATTTTGGAACTTGTGTAGACATTTTCGCTCCCGGTTCGAGCATAACTTCGACCTGGAGCACAAGCGATACCGCAACTAATACAATCTCGGGAACATCGATGGCTTCGCCGCATGTTGCCGGTGTCGCGGCCCTTTACCTCGAAGGCAATCCATCGGCATCGCCGGCAACTGTCACGAGTGCTTTGACCAGTACGGCTTCGACGGGCAAGCTGTCGAGCATCGGGACCGGTTCGCCGAACCTGCTGCTCTATTCGCTGCTGTCCGGCGGCGGCCCCGGCCCGACGCCTACACCGACGCCGACTCCGACTCCGGGAGCAAATCTGCTCGTCAACGGCGGATTTGAAGGCAGTGCTTCACCGTGGGTCGGATCGGGAACAGGCTATTTTTACATCGCTAATGGAAGCTATCCGCGCGGCGGAACCGGCTACATCTATTTCGGCGTGAACAACAGCGTTTCGGGACAATCGTACCAGACCGTTTCGATTCCGACGACGGCAGCCGGAACATTAAGTTTCTGGCTGAATGTCACTTCAGCTGAAACGACGACAGGCACGCAGTATGACAGGCTGCTTGTCGAGGTCCGCAATACTGCGGGAACGTTGCTTGCGACACCTGCGACGTACAGCAATCTCAACAAAGCCGCCGCCGGTGCTTATACGCTGAGAACGCTTAACCTGTCGGCGTATAAGGGGCAAACCATCCGCGTGCAGTTCCGTGCGACGACGGACAGCTCGTTGGCGACGACGTTCAGGGTGGACGATGCTTCACTTCAATAAATTGAAGAAGCATTTACCCGTTTCATCGGTTCTAAAGCGGAACAGATGAAACGGGTCAGTACCGGGAGTGATTTATTACTAGCGATTGGTACCCCGGTCGCTACCGCTCTCGGTACTGACAAGAAAAGAAAAATAAAAAGACTGCCTGAAAACTTAGTTTTCAGGCAGTCTTTTTATTATGCGGAATACCCGGAAGGCATCATAAATGCCGTCCGGATAATCCGGCGATTATGGAATAGCATTGAAGTTCAGCGTTGCGTCTCCGCTTAGAATCACCTGCTGGCTGTTCGGTGTGAACGTATACCGTTTCGAATTGATCGTAACCGTGTATGTTTGACCGGTTACAATATTATCGAAGCGATAGTAGCCGAACGTAGAGGACAACACGCTGTAAGGTATGGTTATTCCTCCACCCGAGACGGTCAGCTTCGCACGCAAGATTCCCCTGCCGCCCGATGTAGTGATACGTCCGCTTATAGAAGCGTTCGCCGGGCCTGCCAGTGCTGCTCCCAATCCCCAATCGCCGGACAGATCGGTTATCCCCGCGGCGGTTGTTACTGTGTTGCCAGCCGCGTTCGGAGTGCTTCCCGCAACCAGAACAGGTGTTCCGCCATTGCTTCTCCAGGTAACATAGGCGTTCTCGTCGCCATTCACATCCGCCGGATCGAGATAGGTAAACGTCAGCGTCGCCGCCATATCGCCCTGCTCCGACACCTGCCAGAAACGTGACGCCGCACTCGCCGGATTCATTCCCGGGAGCGTGGCATCAGTCGGCACAACTGCAAGAGCAGAAGGATTCATCGTCAACGCCGTAATATTAGCGGCGACCGGCGAATACCCATTCTGCCCAACGTGATACGTGTACGAACCGGCCGCAGTGTAATTTCGGTTCAATGTTCCATTGACGAAACCGGCGGTTCTGGTCACCGCTCCATTATGCGTCAGGATATTCACGTTGGCTTCGATGACGCCGTTGGTCAGGGCCAACGTTCCGGTGACGATCAAATTACCGCCCGCAAGATTAAGAATATGCGTCGGATCGTTATCGTCACGCGTGAGATTTACCACTGTTCGTGCC
>JANMSP010000178.1:0-13676 GCA_031389475.1 Pyrinomonadaceae bacterium | reverse complement strand
CGGACTTTCGAGCGGTATCGCCCAACCTGCATTCTGCGTCTCGACGCCGCCCCAGAGCGTACGGTCACTGATCAAAAGCGGGCATCCGGCAGCCAGGCTTTCGATGAAGACGTATCCGAAATTTTCGTTAAGTGTCGGTAGAACAAAAAAATGACTTTCCGTCAACATTTTGAGTCCCTCTGGATACGACACAGGCCCGATAATGTTGACCGTTATGTTATCCGGTAGCCGGGCGATGGATTTAAGGCATTCCTTCCAATAAATCTTGTCTTCCTGCGGGCCGACGACATCGAATGTAACATTCCCCTCGCGAATACCCGCGAGCCTTTCGAAGAAAAATGCAAGATTTTTCTTGGGCACAATGCGTGAAAGAAATATGAATCTGACGGAACCCTTTTCTTTTTTTGGCTTTTGTTCGACTGTAAATTCAGGAAGAATCACTTTCGGCACGAGATCCGGAGCGACCTCAATAACGCAGGTGTCGCCCATAACAGCAATTATTTCATTCTTCTCAAGTTCGGACGAAGCTTTCCAAATAATACCCTTATAGAGATTTATAGATTTTGCATATGTTATGTAAAGCCACTTTTTCGAGGGTTTTACGGACCACTTTTTCAAGGATAGGGATGCATCAGGAAGTTCGCCGCACGGTGCCAGAACGACCGGAATCCCCTCAAAGCCGCCTTTTTTTCGCGCATAAAGAAAGTTGCGCTGTGGTTTACCGAAAAAGCTATTTAAGTATAACAAGTCGGGCCTTACCTCCCGAACCAACTTTCCGGCATGTTCGACGGTAAGTGTTTCCTTCGAACAATAAAACACGGCGGCATTTCCAAGATCATTCCATTCATTGGTTTTCACCGTTGTAAAAGGTTCCGTGTCGCCGATGCTGTCGTAGTTCCGCGTAACTATAGAGAAGTCATACTCGCCGGAAAAACGGTCGACGAGATTGACAACCGTCCACATTCCGCCGCCGCTCTTAAAGCCCGGCAGATAAAAATCGCAGAAAATCATAATCTTCTTTTTCATTCACTAAATATGATTTTGGCTAGATTTTCTAAGAGATGTGCTGACGAAGATTTGTATAACCCAAAACGATTTTTGCAACTGTTCGCGATACGTTGTTTTCACGATATTCCAGCGGTGGCGACCAATCCGCGGGTTGGGAAGTCGCCAGTTCGACAGCTCGGATGATCGCTTGCGGATCGGCACCGCTGAGAATATTACTTCCGCATTCGATCGTTTCCGGCCTTTCCGTTACATCGCGCAAAGTGACATTCGGGATGCCGAAGATCGCGCATTCCTCCTGAACTGTGCCGCTGTCGCTAAGTACGGCAAAAGCATTCTTCTCGAGTTTTACGAAATCGAAAAATCCAAGTGGTTTGAGGAGTTTAATCCCGGGCGTATCGGGAGAGATCCCAAACTTCGCCATCTTTTCCGCGGTCCGGGGATGGACGCTTATCAGAATGTCTTTACCGTATTTTCCGGAAATGATTTCAAAAGCATCGAAAATACTGTTCAGCCTTGATTCGATATCGACGTTCTCGGCTCGGTGTAGCGTGACAAGAAAATAATCCGACGGCTTGACCCCATGTTCGGCGAAAGTCCTGCTTGCCTCAATCTTGGTTGAATAAGTTTCCAAAACCTCACGAATCGGATTGCCGGTAACATAAATTCGCTCGCGTTCGATCCCTTCCGCCACCAGATTTTCCCGGCTTCGTTCAGTGTAAGGGAGTAAAACGCTGCTCGAATGGTCTATAATTCGGCGATTTACCTCTTCCGGCACGCGGTTGTCAAAACACCTGTTCCCGGCTTCCATATGAAAGACCGGAATGCCGCGGCGGGCGGCAACGATCGCCGACAGTGCACTGTTCGTGTCGCCGAGAATAAGCACCTTATCCGGCTGATATTTTTCCAGTACCGCATCCGTCTGTGAAAGAATCTGGCCAGCCTGATCGCCAAAACCGCTCGACCTGATACCCAAATGCACGTCCGGCGTGCGAACCTCGAGATCGCGTATAAAAATATCGCTTAGGCTTTCGTCGTAATTTTGGCCGGTGTGAACGGTCGTGTGTTCGCAATGTTCGTCCAGCACCTTTAGCAATACGCTAAGTCTGATAATTTCCGGGCGCGTGCCGAAAATGGTCATTACTTTCATAGATTTCTAATGTTCCGCCATTGTCTTTATCATATCGCTCCAGGTTGGCGGTTCAAAACCCGTAGCATTTCTGAAAAGCGTCGAATCAAGGCTCCTGTCGATTTTGAAATCTTCATAACGCTCGATCTCGATGTCTAAATCGTATTCAGCTTTTATCAAATTGAGCAGATCGAATTTGTTTATCGGCTCGCTCGAAACATGATAGAGGCCTGAAAGCCCGGCGTGATTTTCGATCAAATCCGCAATTATATTCGCGAATACGACGGTCGGAAAGCCGCTGTAAATTGCATTTACGAAACCTTTTACAGTTTTTCCGCGATTACTCAAGAACCATTCCACCAAACTGTGAGCCGACCCAAGTTCCCTGCCGATGATCGATGTTCTGATTGTGAGACAGTTGCTGTCAATCACTTCGCCGAGACTTTTACTTTTGCCGTAAAGGTCGGTGGCGTTCGGCACATCTTCCTCGTTGTAATTGCCCTTTACGCCATCGAATACACAATCAGTGCTGACAGTGATCAGCCGGAACCCGAATTCGTCAGACATTTCCGCTAATCGGTGCGGAAAAATCGAATTCACCGACAGCGTGGTTATAACGTCTTTAGAGCTTGGCAACTGCTTGATTATACCGATCGCATTTATAACTACGTCTGGTTTCGCGGTGCCTATTGCATGTCGCACGGACACAATATCCTCTACCTTCACGCTACACATAGTTCGGGTTCCATCAAAAATGCCATGACGCTCAACGCTGGCAAATTCACCTCTGACCGTGCTCCACACCTCGTGGCGGCTTCCTAAAACTTTCACTAATTGATGCCCGAGCATCCCGTTTCCGCCGAATATGAGAACATTCATAATGAAGAAATTAATGTTTTACTTCTACTATCGGAACTTCAACTGTCTATATAAATTCCAAATGCTGTATCCTAATTACTAGTAAATAAACAATATAGCTGCTCAATCAGATTAAAGCTAAACCTATTCAACAAATATTCTCGTTACAAAATTAAACTGCATTGTAATTTATGCATCCGGCAAATTCTAATGCCCGATATTGGTTTGTCGCCAGATTCGAGGCTCCGGGTGGTTACATTCCGCGTTGCCGCCACTATTTCGCTTTTGGACATTGAAGCATCAGTCGTAAAAATCTTATAATCGTTCATTCAAAAGTGAATATCTATGAAAAAGGCCCTCATTACAGGTATCAACGGTCAGGATGGCAGCTATTTGGCGGAGTTCCTTCTGGAAAAGGATTACGAGGTTTTCGGCATCATTAAACGGAATTCGGTGACCGAATCGCAATTCTCGCGAATCGATCCGATAAGGGAACGTTTGAAACTGTTTTACGGCGATGTTACGGACGTCGCCTCGCTTGCTCATGTAGCTAAAGACGTTCAGCCTGACGAGATCTATAATTTGGCGGCCCAGTCGCACGTCCGCGTCTCGTTCGATCAGCCGATCCTGACCGCGCAGATAACCGGAATCGGCACGCTGAATGTATTGGAAGCGGCAAGGCTCTATATGCCGACCGCCAAAATTTACCAAGCTTCGTCCTCCGAAATGTTTGGAAACAGTATAGACGCGGATGGATTTCAGCGTGAGACTTCGCCGATGAACCCGGCGTCACCTTACGCCTGTGCCAAGGTATTTGCGTATAATATCTCGCGGAATTACCGGAATTCCTACGATTTGTTCGTCAGCAACGGTATTCTGTTCAATCACGAAAGCCCTCGGCGCGGCACTAATTTCGTTACTAATAAAGTCTGCAAGGAAGCCGTCAGAATCAAATATGGATTGACGGATAAGCTTCCGTTGGGAAATCTCGATGCAAAACGCGATTGGGGACACGCAAAAGATTATGTGCGGGCGATGTGGATGATGCTGCAGCAGGAAACACCGGATGATTTCGTATGCGCGACCGGAGTTCCGCACAGTGTTCAGGATCTAGTCGATTATGTTTTCAGAAAACTTGAACTGGACTGGACAAAATATGTCGAAATAAGCCCTCGCCTGCTCCGTCCGGAAGAGCTCCACAGCCTTAAAGGCGACAGCACGAAACTGCGTGAAACGATCGGGTGGGAGCCGGAATACACATTCGAGACGATGCTGGACGAGATGATCGATTATTGGCTGGTCGAGTTGAAGGATAGCAGGCAAATTTTCGCCGGCACGACGTAAATACGATATCCTAGTGCAGTGTAAACTAGGTTGCCTGATTTTTGTGTCGCGTCGCGACTTTTTGACTTTAGCCGTAGGTTTCAACCCACGGGTAGTTCAAGAAATGATTTCTCTTCGCGTCAGCGACAACTGAGGTTAGAAGCGTGATTCAGTTGCTGCTGACGCGGCTCGGATCACGTGAATACTTACCGTGGGTTGAGACCCACGGCTAAAGTCAGGCTATCGCTACGCGATACATGCAAAAAACTGAATTTACAAAGCACTAGTTTCGCGCAGCACTACCGATTTTTTCCAGCATTTCCAGATATAGAGCTTCGTAACCGGATAACACCGTCTTGGGATTGAATCTTTCGATATTACGGATTCCTGCTTCGATAAGATCGCTTCTAAACGCATGATCGCCGATGATTCTCTCAATTCCTTTTCTTATACTCAGGAAATCTGCAGGATCGATCAAGGCAGCCGCACCGCCTGATGTTTCCTTCATCGGGCTCAGATCGCTGGTGATAACCGGCTTTCGCATCGACTGGGCTTCGATTATAGGTAGCCCGAAACCTTCATAGGTCGAACAATACGCCACAATATCGGTCTGTTCGTATTCGCTTCTAAGTTCGGCGTCGCTTAGATCGAACCTGTTTTCAAAATCGATTTGATTTTCCCGCAGTACGGAAATCAACGCATCGTCCATCCTGCCGATTATTACCAATTTACAACTTAATCCATTTAACGCTCTCGCCAGATTAGGAACATTCTTGTTCGGCATGGTGCCGACCTGCAGGATTCTCGGCGTTTTTTGATTAAAAGGTGCTGATACCTCGGACCGGATATGATCGATAAGCGGCAAATCGAGAGTACGGACTTTTTCTTCACTGCATTTCGTATGGAGGAGTATTTCCTGCCTGGTTTGCTCGGAGATAGCGGTGATGTAGTACAGCCTTTTCACAGGCAGATCCAAATAGAGTTTTTTGAGAAGAAACCGGCGTAAACCGGGTTTTGTGTCCAGAAAACGAAGGTCCATTATCGAAAGAACTGTATTTCGCGGTGAAAAAAGAAGAGCTATGTAATGAACGTGACCGGTGATGTGATAAATGTCCGCCTTTTGCTTTCTAAAAAACAGCAAATTTTTGATCGTATCGGCAAAACTGAAGCCGTACGGCAACTGCTGAAATTTGGTTTCGAAACGGTCTGAAATACAAGCAGCCAACTGCCTGAAAGCCTTTTCGATACTTACAAATTCATGGGATTTCCGCTCTACATAGAGGACTTTAATTTTCATCGGAAAGATGGGTGTTGGAAGCGATCATTTCCAATGTGACGGGAGTTGTGCCGACGCTCTCGACAACGAGGCCGGCGGCAAGATTTGCGATCTCAGCCGAGCGTTCGAAGCTGTTTCCGCTTCCAAGTGCGATGGCCATCGTTGCAATCGCCGTATCACCTGCGCCGGTAACGTCGTAAACTTTTCTGGCCGCCGCTTTCAAATAGGCCGGAGACTTTCCGCTTTGGAGCAGCGTCATTCCTTTTTCGCCCTGGGTTATTAGCAAAGCTTTGAGCGATAGATTCGCCAAAAGCATTTCGCCGGATCGCTCGACTAGATTGGCACTATGATTATCCAGCCCGCACGCATCCGCTGCCTCCTGCTGATTAGGCGTCAGCAATGTGGCTGAGGCGTACTTCGAATAGTCCTTGCCCTTCGGATCGACCAGGATCATTTTTCCGTTCGCATTTGCGTACTGAATAAGATTTTTTACCAGCTCGGCCGTAAGAAAACCTTTTGCATAATCGGACAGCACGTAAATGTCCGCCTGTTTGAGAAAAGGCATGATCTCGGCAAAAAGACTAGAAGCCTCGGCCGGGGTGAGTTCCGCCTTTGTCTCCTGATCGATCCGGGCGACCTGCTGGCTATGGGCTAGGATTCTGGTTTTTAATGTAGTTTTGCGGCCTTTAAACGGAATTAATTTAAAATTTGCGATATTCGCATCGCTCAAAACCTTTGGAAACAGATTCGCCTCTTCGTCGTCGCCAATAATGCCGATCAAAATTGGAACCGCCCCGAGGCCCGCGATATTAGCCGCAACGTTAGCCGCTCCGCCGGCAACAAGGCTCGTGCGGTCGAGCGAAACAACCGGCACCGGAGCCTCAGGCGAGATGCGCTCCACGATTCCCCACCAATAGCGGTCGAGCATCACGTCGCCGATTACCATAACGGTGACGTTCGAAAAATTCTCAGGTATCTTCATGCTTTAGATTAATTTGGTTCGGCGGCCATTGCGGCGTCGACCATTTCGCACCAAACGTGGGCTGTGGTTATATGGGCCTCCTGAATTCTTGCCGTCCGGTCGGATGGAACCATTAAACAAGCGTCGGACAGTCCGGCGAGCTTCTTGCCCTGCGATCCTGTCATACCGATGATCCGGCATCCGCGTTTTCTAGCGGCCATTACGGCCGATATTACGTTCGGTGAGTTTCCGCTGGTGCTAATCGCGATCAGGCAATCTCCAGGTTGAGCAAGAGCATCGACCTGCCGAGAGAATATGCGCTCGAAATCATAATCATTTGCAAGAGCCGTTAGTGCGGAAGTATCTGTCGTTAAAGCGATTGCCGGCAATGCGATCCGTTCGGTTTCATAACGGCCGACAAACTCAGCGGCGATATGCTGTGCGTCCGCGGCACTGCCGCCGTTTCCGCATAATAGGACCTTTCGCCCATTTCGAAAAGTGTCGATTATAATTTCCGCACACTGTGCCGAGGAATCTGCGGATACCGAAAGCATTTGATTGAAAACGTCAATGTGCTGCGAAAACGAATTGACGAAAAAGCCATATGAAGGCAGCTGGATGGCAGGCTGCGCATTCTTAATTCTTGCTACGATATTGCTCGAAGAATTACCCGTCAAAAGCGGCAGCGAATGAACTTGACCGCCATTTTCCAACACAAAATCGGCGCCGACAATCTCGTTTGGTTTCCAATCGCCACCCTTGACCAATACATCCGGTTTAATTCTTTGTATGAGGTTCTCGGGCGTAAGCTCCTGAAAGATATGAACTTCGTCAACGGCCTTCAATCCCGAAAGAATATCAGCTCGTTCATCTTGATTAAAAAAAGGACGCCCCGCTCCCTTGACTGTCCTAACGGATTCATCACTATTGATTCCAACCACTAATCTCGTGCCCAGAGCTTTAGCCCTGTTCAGCAGATCGACGTGTCCAGGATGAAGTATGTCGAAGCATCCATTCGTAAAAACTACAGTTTCCATTCTTTATTTTTAACTCTTGGCTCGCCGTAGGGCGTAGATAATTGTCTTTAATATAAATAACTGGACAAAAACGACCGCAGCAATCCGCAGCGTTGTCGGCAAGATCTCGCCATAAAAGCTGTCGTAACTTATTCTCGTTAAAACGATGAAAAAGATCGCACTTCGCCATGTAGAAAAAGGCAGGCCTTCAACGGTACTTGCATAAAATACGCGTATGAAGAACCCAAGGACGATCATCCCGAATGGGACACCCCACGGGCCGAAGTTGCGCAAGAGATCACCCATCGATGTGATTGCCAGCCCATAACCGCCATGATCGAAATAGAGCTCGTTATACGAAGAATTGTCGGCTACTATCGGCTTGTCCTTCCACAAATATCGAGGGATAAATGACGTCCAAGTATAGGTCCAGATATTATTTTCCAGTCCGTACGATGCTTCGTAGGTTTGCAGAGCCTCGTAATTGGCGACAACGACTGCGAGCGAGCTAATGATCTCCATCCGTTCGGCAAGAAGTTCAAAGGAGTCCGCTATCTCGACGGAGAGATCATCTTCGCCGATCGTGGCGATCGCCTCGACGGCAACCGCGCCGTATTCTTCGACCGAGACACGTTCGTTATTACCTTTTAATATACGGAACTTTGTCCCGTATATAACACCGAAAGTCAGGCAAAGAGAAACTGCGACAGCAAAGATGATCCAATGTTTGAGCAGCACTGTCCGCTTGACCAGGACGAAGGCCCCGATACCGATCACCATGCTTTGCAAAAGGCTGCTTTTGCCGCCAAGCACCACCAACATGAAAATCGCCGTAAATATCTGTGCGGCCGCGATGATTAAATGGTAAAAATTCCACTTATCGAATTTAAAGAATGCGATCCACAGTAGAAATGAAGAGGTAGGTACGACAATGGTCAGGTAATTATTCAGACTGCCGGTTTCGCCCAAAACCGTATCGGCATTCTGGAATCCGATCTGACCGAGCTCGAGGGCCAGGACACTTAAAAAAATGCCTATAGCGAGACAAAGAATGCTCGCAATAACGATTTCCTCCGGCTCAAACTCCCATTTGGGAAGCCATGAGGCTATGTAATTTCCCGCCTTTTTCCCGTGCGGAATAAAAAATCCGGCCGCAAGGCACGTAAAACCGACAATTACACATAAGAATGCCAGTGGAAAATTGTATTCGGGATCGGAAACGTAATTGAGGTAATAGTGGTAGGACAGCCCGAAAGTAAGGCTCCATCCGCCGATAAAGAAAATCGGGAAAAAATAGGTTAGACCTGCGAAGACCAATGGATTGACGAGGCTGAATTCGTTCCGGTATTTTAGGTAAGCGGCTGGGGCGACGATAGCGACTCCGGTAGCCAAAACCCATGGAATCAGGTATGGCCGTTCAATATCGAAAAACCAGCCTTCAAAATCCATCAACAAGAGAAACAGAAACAATACGACCGCCACCATAACACCGAGCGCCGGCAAAAGCATAAACAACCCGTCGCGGTTGCCGGCGGCCTTAGGAAGCAATGAATTTTGACTAGTTAATCCCCTCATGTGAAAAGAATTTGGATTTAGAATTAAATTTTACGGGTTTCCGCTTCAATTTACCATCATAAGCAGGTTCTGAAAAACCTAACCGCCTGTCGGCCGCAGTCTCAAAATACGTCTAACTAACGCCTTTTCGTCCTCGCTTATAAAGTTTAGCAGCCAGACAATCAGTAAGAAAACTGCTCCGCCCACCGATGTTGCGGCAATGAAAGCCGGCCAGGTCGGATTCAAATTAGAAATTATCAAATGTTCGGCAATTGCGGAACAGACCGCCGCAATCGCCAAAACTGCTGTAATCTTCAGCCAAAAAGCTACCTGCGTTTTCGAAAAAAACAGAAGCTCAATATAAAAAATCGACAGGAAAACTGCCGCTAATCCGGTCATCCTGGCGAGAGCAACGCCACTCGCCCCGAAATAAGATTCGAGCAGAATCATTAGCGTAACACTTATCGATAAGCAAACAATCAGCAAATAGAAATTATAACGTGAATAGCCCAGGCCATCGCTCAATTGCCATGAAACCGTTTGAATTGCCAAAAAGCTGAACGCGATCGTTTGAATAACCAATAAGCCGTAGCTCCTTTCCGCGAAATCCGCTCCCATCCACAACGTCAAAAATAAATGGCCCTCGGCAATCAAAGAGGCCGCAAAAAAAGCGACAATTAAACAAACCATTTTTGTCGCCTTCGTATAAAGCCTCAAAAGCTTTTCGGTATCGTTACGAAGTTCGCTGGCAAGCGGGAAGATAACGATCACCAAACTCCCGACGAAAGCGTGGATATAAAACGCAAGTGTGAGCGGAATGACGTAATAGGTCAGTGTCTCAGAGCCGAGCTGCCGTGTAACCCAAACCCTTTCGAAGATCATTATAATGTTCGTCAGGATTTGGGCGCCGATTATGCCCGCACTGTAGAAAATGATGAGCTTTACTTCATCAGAAGTGAATTTCCACGTGAACTTCAGATCGGGCAAATAGCGCCTTGCGGAGACGGCGAAAAACAGTCCGCTGATGCTTATAACGCCGAGATTCCAGATGAAAAAACTAACCAGCCCAAATCCGTTTAACACCAGGAAGAGATTGCCGCTAATAAGCAGAATATTGTTGAAATTAACAATTTTCGAATAAACGTCAAACCGGTGGATTCCCTGCAGAACCGATGCCAGCACTTGATTCTGCATCAGCACGAAAACCATAAGCGATGTCAAATAAAGCGCACTTATCGTTTTACCCTGCGACTCCGCACTGATCTTGAAAGCGTTTATTACTAGCCAGTCCGCCGACAACCAAATAATCGCGGCACTAGCCAAGCCGACGGTTACGCTGATAAAACACGCCGCCGAAAACATGCCGGAAATCTTCTCGTTTTCACCGCTTGACCGATATTCAGCAACATATTTTACAATCGACCGGCCAAAGCTAAAATTGAAGGAATAGCCGACGAAGACCAATACAAGTGCGTAAATCCCATAATCCTCATGGCCGAGCCCTTTAACGATGCTCGGCGTCGCAACAAAGCTCAGGCCGATAGGCAAGATCCAGGTCGAAAAACCATAAGCCAGATTTCTTGCGATGCTTTGTGGTGTTTCCGGTCGGGTTTCCTGCATCTATATTTAACATCATGTCAGAACCGGGAGCGGTAGCGACCGGGTTCTTAAAAGTTTCAAGTTTCAGGTTTCAAGTTTCAAGTAGTCATTCTGCTTAACTTGAAACTTGAAACCTGAGACTTGAAACCCAAACGAAGAACCCAGTCGCTATCGCTCCCGCTCCCGGTTCCTTCCCAATTTAATAACCGCTGATGAGAATGTTTCGTTTAACGGCGGTTCGGTAATTGTGTCGCTGGATTGTATGCGTTCGTCACTTCGTCCGGCTGCCGCCCGTGCCAGAAACATCGCGAAAGCAGCAAATCCTTGCAATTTTGAAGGAGCCGAATCCATATTAGCGTAGAGTCTCCGCCGCAGATTGTGGCCGTTTCCGAGATCGAAAAACAGCGCCGAGAACATCTTGCGAAAGCTCATTGCCATTATTCGCGGCGGCAGCGTATTCGGCTGGCAGAAAACGCGTGCACGCGGCTCGATCAATAATTGCCAGCCTAGTTTTCGCAGCCTCGGCGTATATTCCGCATCACCAAAATTCGGGTAGCGTTTAGAATTCATCAATCCGGCCTCCTGCATCGCGGTCGCCGGAACTAATACGCAGTTGCCGACAATAATATCGACCTTCCACGGTGATTTCGGAATTGTCCACACCGTCTGATTATGCCAATGCCGCCAACCGCCGAGCCGCGTGCTCCAAACCGGAGCAGTCTGAAAGAGTTTGTGCGGCGTGTCCCAAAGCAAAAGAAGCGAGCCGATGACAGAACGCGGATGCCGCTCGGCACATTCGACCATTGCCCTAACAGCGTTCGAATCGAAGACCTGATCGTCGTTTATCAGCAAAACATAATCAGGTTGATGTTTTAACGCGGCCCGGATTCCAACATTAGTGCCCTCCGTAAACCAAAGATTCCCGTCGCCTGCGATGATTTCGGCCTCTGGAAATTCCGCTCGGACAGCGTCCGACGTACCGTCCGTCGAGCCGTCATCGACAACAACGACGTGAACTCCCAGTCCCGTCCGGTCAATGCGGTTCAGGCTCCGAAGACATTGCAGCGTCAACTGCCGCCGGTTGTGGCAGGGAAACACTACTTCTACTCGCTTCAATAGCTTCTCCACGTTAATTGGAATTCGAGCTGCCGACCTGCACAAGCCGAATATTTTTATCCAGTTTCGATCTATCGATCTGTCGCCAACAATCGATAACTACTAGTTCAGTATCAGATGCGAAACTCTCAATCGCATCTTTATAAGCTTTCGAAAGCAGCGTTACAACACACACCGGAGAGCTTTTCAGGCAATCATTGATCGACGCCGCGTAGCTTATCTCATCGTCAAAAACTAATTTCGAGCTTTCCATCGCGAGCGGGTCATAAATAGTCACATCAACATCGTCGATCACCAGTTCCTGGATCAAAGCGACCGACGGCGATGCTTCGATGACCGGTGTCTGATCTTTAAAGGCTACGCCGAGAATCGAAATTTTCTTGTCTTCGGACAAATGGCTTTTAACCAGATCAGCGAGGTGTTTATTCTGCTGATTATTCACGTCTTCGACCGCCGACATCAACACTGGTTCAAGATCATATTGACGCGAAATCGTCATGAAAGCCTTCGTATCACGTGGAAAACAAGTTCCGCCGAAGGCGAGGCCGCCTCGCAAGTAATACGGAGAAATTCTTTTATCGGCTCCAATGGCATTTGTGATCGCGTCCACATCCGCTCCGGGAATTCTTTCGCAAAGGTTGGCGACGGTGTTCGCAAAGCTGATCTTCATCGTTATATATGCGTTGAGGCTTACTTTTGCAACTTCAGCGCTGATCAGCGACATTCTCGCAATTTTCGGTTCGTTCTCGCAGATTCGGGCGTGTAGCGCTTCGATCTTATCGCCTGCGGCACTGCTGCTCTCTCCGATGACGACCAAATCCGGATTGCGAAAATCCTTAACGACGGTGCCGAGAGCGACAAAATCCGGATCGAAGCATACATCGAAACCTTCCTTATATTTGCGGCCCGAATATTGTTCGATCAGCGGGATAAAAGTCCGTTCGGTCGAACCAGGCACTACCGTGGAACTGATAACGAATAAATGATTTGGTTTATCGCTGCTGCTTAACGCCTCGGATAATGACCTGAGGGCGGATTTTACATAGCGGTTTGAAAACCGGCCATCGCCGATGCTTGGCGTTGCGACCAGGACGAATGTTATGTCAGATCTCTCAATCGCCTCTGCGTGACTCATCGAGGCATGAAAAGTTCCGTTCGATGCGGCAATTAATTCTTCATATTGCGGCTCGATATGCGGCGATTTGCCGTTGTTTATTGCCTCTACAACTTCTTCGTTGACATCGATCCCGAGCGTCTCGATGCCCGCCGATGCAAAACACAAAGCCAGCCCCAAGCCGAGTTTTCCTAATCCCACGACCGATACGGATTCATTCATAAATTAAGCTAAATCTCAATTTGCCCAACCCAGCCGGGAGAAGGCAAATAATCGAAAAACCTGTCGGTTTTGTCGTCCAAACAATTCCTAATTTTTTCGTCCGCAGATGAAACTTTTATTTCCGCCGGACTATTGAAACCATGATCCCAGCCGCTTTCATCCAATAAAAATGTAAAAGTCTTTATTTTAAGCGGGTCATATCCCATCAGACGAGTTCCAACAATATCTGCCGCCAGAAAATTATCGCTTGCCAATAGGACGCCGGAATAATTTGAATCTGGTTCGAGCGGCCCTTGATTTTCTCCGCCGATAATTCCATCTATAACCGTGAATAGCCGCCGCTGAGGCGTTTTCTGGAGCGTTCCATCGGCACCGGCGAATTTAATCAACTTTATCAGATCGACGCACATTCGCCATGCCGAGTCATTCCCATGCCAATTTCCCGCGTCGAGCAGCCTCTTCTTTTTCTCGACCTTAATTCCCAAAGGCTTTATAAACGTCCC
>JANMSP010000174.1:0-13339 GCA_031389475.1 Pyrinomonadaceae bacterium | reverse complement strand
CAATGAGCGTTGCGAGCCTCGAATCGGGAATTGATTCAGGCAGATTGATATAGAAATCCAAGCCGAGCGGCGTGGCGATTTCGTCCTGAAAAAACTGTCCGAGACTGCGGTGTTGCGGGTCAATCCGGCGCAGCAGTTCGCTCTCGTAAAATCCGAGCGTAATGGCGTGATAAGCCTGTCTGGTTCCCGGCTCCCACGCCGGTTTCTGACGAGCCATCATCTCAGCCAGACGATCCAAATCGGCAACCGTCGCTTTATCAACCGGCTCGTCGAAGGCGAACAGTCCGGCCTGGTGCGCCAGAAGCTGCCGAACGCTGATTTTTTCTTTTCCGTTTTGGGCAAATTCCTTCCAGGATTGGCAAACAAGAGCGTCGTAATCGAGCCAGCCGCGCGACTGGGCGACTGCCAGAGTCATCGCCGACAAGCCCTTGGTCGTCGAATAGACCAGAGCCATCGTGTCTTCTTCCCACGGCTCGCCCGTTTTGATATCTCGCACGCCGCCCCACAAATCAACCACCTTTTCACCTTTGTGATATATGCAGCAAGCCGCTCCAATCTCGCGCCGCTTCGAAAAATTCTCGGCGAACGCCTCGCGCACCGCTTCAAAACCTTCCATCACAATTCCGTGAATTTCGGCGGGAGTATCAGCAGACATCGTATCGTTATTCTTTCGATACCATAGATAAGCCGCGCCTGCCGCCGATAAACCGATAGCCGCTTTTGTTAGTGTTTTCATTTCAACTCCTCTGGCAGGCGAGTCTTTCGCTTGCCATTTGAACCGGAGCAATCACAAAACTCTCCGGATTTTCCTCCTCCATTCCGTCGCTGCTTTCGAGCAGTTCCGCTGGCGGCGGTGTGAAATACTTCTATACTGAACATTTACAGTTTTCAACAGATGATTTATTAAAAAGTCGTTAAACTTTTCATTTTCCTCTACGAAGGGAAAATGAGCGGAGTTTTCAAACCAAATTAACTCCTTGCTTGGTGCCTTTAGTATTTTAAAATATTGCTCTGCCAGCATAAACGGAACTTCATAGTCATGTTTGCCCAACATAAAATACAGCGGGACTTTTAGATGTGAAGCCCGGTTTTCAAGATTGACCGTCATTAGTTCTTTCCATAACAAATGAGTAGAGGTTAAACTGCCTCTGAAAAAATTCAATTTATCAAGTAACGTATATTCCGTTGTCCCAATCAAACTTCTTATAACCAGAGGAATCGCTCCTTTTGAGCTGCCGTATAACTCTCCGCCGTACTTCCCCAGATACTGCCGCTGTTTCGTAAGTTTTTTCTGCCAATTCTCGCCTTTATAAGGCGGTTTCCCGATACTGAGGAGCGTTTTAACAATGCCTTTGTCATTCGCCATTTGAGCTTGTTCCAAAGTCCATTCATAGGAAATCAATTCGTTCCTTTGCATATTTGCAGCCTGCCCGATCCCGATGTAGGCGTGGTAAAATTCGGGATGTTTTTGAACGGCAAGTATGCCGATCACGCTTCCCCAGGAATGACCCGCTAGAAATATTTTTTTTTGTTTAAACCGACGACACAATTTTTCAGTCAGGTCACAAGCATCTAAGACAAACTGATTGATATTCATATCTGAATTCGGCCTATTAGCGGCAAAAGATTTTCCCGCACCGCGTTGATCCCACAATACGACCACAAAATGTTTTTCTAATTTGGCTGTATATTTTTTATAAAGACCCATTAGAGAAGAACCCGGTCCGCCATGAAGAAAAAGAATTATCGGGTTCGTCCGGTCTATACCGCGAATCAGAATCCATTGCTCGGCATTACCTAAATTAATTTTTTCGAGTGAGGCAATACTTCCTTGCAGAATTTGTCCGTGCGAGTCTTTTATGGGCGAGGTATAGGCAGGTATCAGCCATAACATGCAAATGAATATCAAAAATAGTAATAAGAATAGACCGATGTATATCACAATTTTTTTTTATGAAAGTTCAATATGGCTACTTTATTTCCACTTCTGTTGAGTGTTTCTTAACTTCTCTTAAGAGCCTACTAGGCGAATCCCGATCAAAGTATTTTCTGCGTAAAATTACGTTCTAATACGACGAATATTCTTAACAGTCTGAGCGGATTGGCGTCAAGCAAGACCGAATCCGCGATAAATCCTTTGTCAAATGCGCCGAAATCCTTTGCTTTTTCTAGATAACCCCTTTACCTCTTTTTGTCCGCACAAACCATTCAAGCTCGCAACAAAAACTGAACGTTGCCGGTTATTCCGATTGATTGATTCAGAGTTTGCTTCGTAGACGGCTCTTCCAAGATTTGTGTCATCGGGTGAATGGCGATACCTTTCTCTCTCACTTTCAGGAAAAGTCTTTGCATTCGCCTGCCGGTTTCTAGCAGTGTCGCGACAGAATCGTCTTTACTGGTAATCACTATCCAGCCGGCCGATTGCGATACTTGAGTTCTAACCGTATCAAGGCTCGTTTCTCTGAAGTCGGAGTTCATTACATCGTTCCTATCGTAAAAATTGCGTACCACAAATCCAGATATTCCCTCTATCTCCATGCTCGCAGTTGTCAAACCATCGCGGTATTTCACGGCTTCTTTGCTTGAGAATCTAATCCATTCCGAGAGCTCCCGCTGGGCCGGATCGCGATAGGTCTGAAGACGATTAGCTTCGATGGTCTGTTCATTAAGGTATTGGCTATCCCTGCCGGTGGCGGGTAGATACTGAATGAAATCGCTTTCAGAGCCGACAATATACTCGAAATCTCCTTTTTTCAGTAAGTCACCCAGGAAATCAGAACGAACTGTCCGGCGGTTTCGAATTGTTGATGTGTCAAAAGCATTTGCGGAGCCTCGTTTGATTAGCTTTACTTCCATTACCCGTTCATCCTGATTGGTTGAAGCTAGCAAGCCCCAATTGCATTCATAGCCGAGAGAGCCAGCGGCGTATTCAAGATTTTGGATGAAAGTGCCGATCGACAAGATCGTCTCTCTGGGCGGGGTCAACGGCGGGCAGCCACTTACTTTTATCATTGCCGATTATCCAGTGGTAAGGTTCGAGAAATAGGACAAACCATGGCTGCGTATTGTGCCCGCTAGGCGCTAATGAGGCGAGGAATATAACGTTATTCTCGTCCGGCGTCAGGTTTTTACCGTCTTCGGCGGGCAGATCTTGATCCATCCGCCCAACGTTGCGCCTATCGCTCAAGAAAAATGCTGTTGCTCCGGCTGTGGCTATAGTGCCGCCGGCAATGCCGATAAATCTTCGCCTATTCATATTAGTATCGATCGTCAGTTTCAGTTCCGGCCCAACTTTGGTTCCAAGCCGACAAATAATTAGCAAGCCAACGCTACGTGCATATTTAAAAGAATGTCTCGTGTAATTCGACCAGTTCTCTGGACACGCGTCCGTGCGCTGGCGCACGGACTGTCACTTCTTTTCTGTTAAGTTATAGTTAATCGGAGTCGCGGAGGCGGTACAATGATTCAAGTTGAAGAATTATCTGATAGTGAAATAAACGCTTTACTTAGCCGCGTTGGCTATGGGCATCTTGCATGTTCACGCGACGCGCAGCCTTACGTGGTTCCGGTTCATTACGCCTTTCATGGGGGCGAGGTTTACATATATACGACCGAGGGTAAAAAGTTTGAGGTCATTAGGACGAATCCGCTGGTGTGTCTCCAGGTCGAAGAAATCATGGACAATCAACACTGGACAGGCGTTATCGTTGATGGCGTGGCGGAGCAGATGACTGAGCCGGCGGAACGCCCGAAAGCGATTGACCTTGTCATTGCAGTCAATCCAACGTTAACCCCTGCGCTAAGCAAAGCATACGAACTGGGTTCGGGAAAATATCCCCGTCGTTTACCGCGTTAGACCAACGGCTACAAGTGGCCGACGAACAGTAAATAAAGCGTAATAGCTCTCGATTCTTAGCTAACTTGATCAACAGAGACTCGCGGGTATCCTAAACTATGCCGATTGCGCTGGAAGCACCCAGATAGCTTGCTTCAAGCTGACCAAAATAGTGGTTCCGGAGTTTGCTATGATCTGAGGACCGGTCGTGTGATCGGCCGGTTCCAAAACCACCACTCTACCCTTGTAATGGGCATGTTCCAGTCGTTTTTCAAGCTGGCCTTTTGCCTCACCGGGACCGAAAATAAATGCCAATTCGGTTTCAAGTATTATTGCGACGACCTCTTCGTAATACTTATTCAGATGTACCGACTCAAGATTTTGGCGTAAATCATCGCCGGGCATCGACCCTCTCGACTGGCGGTGATGGCTTTTAATGTCGGAATCGACCTCACTCTGCGCACGAACGTCTCACGAAACAAACACGATCACGGCCTTTTCATGATCGATTTATAATCCAACTTTTGATTTAATAAATTTCTCCTTTTAGCTCTGATGGAAGTAAATGGCCGAATATGCACGGCTGTCGCTCGGTTAGAACCGAGCAAACATGATTCCGTTAATCCGACCTTACAACCTCTTTTTATCGCAATTGAGAATATTCACCATCGCAGCTCTGGGATCTTCGCGCCTATCGCAGAGTCGAACACCGCTCCATACGCGTGTGCCAACGAATAGCCCAGTTCACCGTCTTCGTGGATCGACCCCGGAGTTTCGGGCTCGACGTGCCTGGGAATGCCCCCCCGGAACGAGAATTGTTTAAGCAATTTTTTCAGGCCGGTCTCATCCTTTGAAATATCCTAATAAAATTCACTGTACTTTCGAGATAGGTGTTGGCAACGATTCCGGGTCCGCCGTGCCCTGGCCCGGCGATGTATAGGACGTTCAGGCCATGTTGCCCAATACGGCGATTGAGATGAACGTAAATAAAGTTCAGGCTGGGTGTCGTTCCCCAGTGCCCAAGCAATCGCCGCTTAACATCCACGATCTATAGGGGCGCTCGTAATAGCGGGATTATCCAGTAAATAAATTTGCCCGACCGATAAATAGTTGGAGGCTCGCCAGTAGGCGTTCATCTTCTGCGTCAGACGATTTGAAAGCGGCTTTAATTCTTTCTCCATAGTTTGGTTTCATCTCGTTCAAGAAGAGCCGCGAACGCGGAGAGGACCTGACCTGCCCGGCGTAAGTTTTTCGCGTTTACGGTAATCGGGCTCACAGTAGGCGAATTATATCGACTACGTCACCCGAAAGTTGCGCATCATCCCCATATCTTCGTGTTCGAGAATGTGACAGTGATAAAGGTAAAGACCGGGATGACGCGTGAAGGTCACTTGAACGCGAACGGTCTCGCCGGGCAGAACCAGCACGGTGTCATGCCAACCCGCATCGACGATGCCGGCCCGAAGAGCATTCGTCGAGCCTCCACCTATCCGCTCGACCACACGAAACTGCCGGCCGTGAATGTGTATGGGATGGGCGGCCTGCATGCCCATCGGGTTCCCCAAATTCTCGAACTGCCAGAATTGTGTTGAGCCTGCCGCAACCGTCTCATCCGCAGCTACGTCAGCCATTTCAAACGTGCGCCCGCCGAATGACCATTCCATCCGTTGAAACGATAGAGGAACGCGTCGCGTAGTAACCTCCCCGTCGGGTGACCACGACGCGTCGAACGAAGACAGACGCTCAGGTACGCGAAAGGCCGGGCCTTTTCGAGCGCTTGTGCGCAACGTCATCACCCGGAGTGGAGCGCCATTCGGAGTGTTCGAATTGTTGCCCCGCATGCCACCGCCCCTCATCCCGCCCATGCCGCCCATCCCAACCACACCAGCATCAGCCTCGGAGTATTCCTGACTGTCAAGGTATACCTCGGCACCAGCCGTTGCAGCAGTCAGATCCAACAATACGTCAGCTCGCTGGCCAGGTGCCAGAGTGAGAGCCTGCTGAATCACCGCGTGTTCCAGTAGCCCGCCATCGCCGCCGATCACGACCATTTTTAGGTCATTGCTCCAGGCTAGTTTGTAGATACGTGCGTTCGAAGCGTTCAATAAGCGGATTCGGTGCCAAGCAGCGTCCACTTCCGTTGTCAGCTGCGGCCTGCCACTAATTATAACTTGGTCACCAAGGAAGCCGTTCATCATCTCCATCATGCTTCCGTCGTGAAAGACCAGCTGATTTTGGGCATCGAATGTTCGATCCTGAAGTATAAGCAAAAGTTCATTTTCGCCCGAGGGCAGAGCGAGCGCGTCTTCTTCACCATCCCGAACAATGAGCATTCCCGCCAAGCCTTGGTAAACCTGTGCGCCGGTTCGCATATGTGGATGCGGATGATACCAATATGTACCGGCCCGGTTTGTTACTTCGAACTCATACACATATTCTTTACCGGCGCTGACCGCAAGTCGCGGATGGCCGTCAGCGTTCTCTGGCACGTCCAGGCCGTGCCAGTGGATGATCGAGGGTTCCGTGAGTTTGTTGGCGAAGCGAACGCGAACCTTTTGACCGCGCCGTAAGCGAATGACCGGCCCTAGGTAGGAGCCTTCAGTCGTCTGAAGCGTGTCTGGTGGTCCTTTGGTGAGTTGGCCGGTGAATCGCCATACAGGGGTGGGACGGCCCGGAAGCAAAACTACTTAGTCAGGTGCCGCGGTCAAGATCAATTCAACGTCCGGCACGAACTCCGTATTCGCTCCTAACGGTTGCTGGTTACAGGAGCTGAACAAGATTCCTGCGCCCGTCGAACCCAGTGCCGCTGTGCCTACTAATGCAGACTGTAAGAATTCACGACGTTCCATAACTCAAAACTATCTCCTCGCGGGTGACGGGATTCTCCCAACAAACTCGATTTCATTACTTCATCGCCATCTTTTTACCCGCTTTGGCTCCGCCATGCATCTTCGTCATCATGTCGAGGTGTTTGAGCAGAGCGGTGGCATGCATCGCCACTTGCGTAGAGTCCGGAGTATCGGCCTTCACATCCGACTCAAGAGCACTGACCTGATCGTTTATCAGCGAGCGTTCCTTTTCTATTTTTCCATCATCATCTGCATCTTTGCCTTCGTCTCGGCGCTCATCGCATCCATTTTTGATTTCATCTCAGAACTCATCGACTCCATGTGTTTTTGATGGATGGCAGCAATTGCATCAAAATCATGCCTTAGCTCGGCGACGGCAGAGCGCGCGAATTCGACATCTATCGCCGCAGGCATCGTCGCCTGATGATGGAGGGTCTTGGTGAACTCAGACATGCTATTCATATGAGCCATAATCAGCATGTGATGCGGCGCTTTCATCATTTTTGTCATGTCCATGGGCTGGCCTTGCATTTTGGGCATTTTGCCCGTTTTGTTCTGAGCGTCAATTGCAAGCGCCCCTACAACCAGCACCGCGACAGTTACGACCGAATTGAATAAATGTTTTTTCGTTTTCATGATTTTTCTCCTTGTTTTATCGGGTTCATTGAAGTCAATTCTTTTGACTGGACAATTTGAATTGGCCTCACAGACTGCTGATCATGCTCTGAGGGCGGTCGTTGACTTCGCCACCTGATACAAGTGTCGAGTTGTTTCCGACGACCGACAGCATCGCGTTCCAATCGACGGCCGAAACCACGGACTTACTCGCATCGTCCGCTTCGTAGGCGATGACGTTGCACGGCAGAAGCAGCCCAATCTCCAGATCCTCCTGCAATGTCTTGTAGGCAAGCGAGGGATTGCACGCACCGAGGATCGTGTACCGACGAAAATCGACATCGAGATTCTCTTTAAGCTTCTCTTTGATATCGATCTCTGAAAGCACGCCGAACCCTAGTTCTTTTAGAGCGGCGCGTATTTTCTTGATGGCCGAGTCAAAAGGAATTTCCACCGTCCTACTGAACCCATATTTCTGCTTTTGTGGTTGGATACTCATTTATTCGATCCCCATTTGGTTTTTGTTGGAACAGAATGGGCGCCGGCCAAACTGTTTGCTTCTTCGTTCGCAATCGCAGGGCCTGCTTGAGTTGTTTCGGTTTTGTTCCAACTATCCGTGGCCGTACCTGCCAGAAAAGCGATAGCTAAAGCGGAGGATAAAATTAATTTTATGCTGTGCAGCTGTAGTAGTATTTTGAAGTGTTTCACGGCATTCCCCCTTGTTATCATGACAGGTGGTCTAAAAAATAAGACCCGAATCACCAAACCTTCCGTCTGTCCCTCCCCTTTGTTCTTTTGGCGGCCATCAATCTTGTCGGCGGCCGCCAAAATGCCTTTTCCATCAGAATTTCGTTAACACAGGAGTGTTGTTCGAATGCGAAATTGGTGAGGCATTCAATGTTCAACTAGCGGACTTAGGCTGCTTACAATTAAAGCAAAGCTAAACCCAACGGTCGGTACGCTCGTGCACACATTGAATGGGTAGTTAGTAAGTCGTTTATCAGCCCTCAACAGAAACGATAATTGTCATTGCTATTGCCGAGTGATGTTTTCGGGCAGTGTTTATTGGGGTTAATGGGCTTTCAGAGACCCAACACCGCTTGGAGTGCATGAAAATATCTAGATTTTTGCCCTTTTTAGCGTTAGGTGTGTTAGCGCACAGCCATTTTCATTTTTGCAATTTATATTGATTGGAGATTCATTTGTCAAACAGTACGGGCTAGTCGTCTATTCGATTTTCGAACCCCCGACTGAACTCAGGAGGTTCCACTGCCCGACACCGTAAAATCCGCCAAAGAAAGGTCCGCTAATTGTCTACTTGCCGCTTTACCTGATGAATTGTACAGGAGGCTATTGGCGAAATCTGAACGGATTGAGTTAGTTTATGCCCAAAATATTTATCAATTGGGAGCTATAATCAGTCATGTTTATTTTCCTGAGAGAGGAATTATTTCACTACTTTCAGCGGTTGACGGCGATTTAAGCCTCGAAGTAGGTATTATCGGAAGCGAAGGGATGATCGGTCTACCAGTATTCTTGGGCGCGAAAACCTCAAATAATATCGCACTTGTTCAAGGTGAGGGGTCCGCTTTAAGAATGACGGCGGCCGATTTTCTCGATGAATGCATATCGTCCGATAAACTAGAGCAAGCGGTGAAATGCTTTGCTCAATCGCTGATGGCACAAACGGCTCAGTCGGCGGTGTGCAATCGCTATCATCCAATCGAATCTCGAATGGCTCGTTGGCTTCTGATGACAAACGACCGGATGAAAACAAACACTTTTCAAATAACACAGGAGTTTTTATCAAACATGGTGGGCGTCCGGCGTGAGGCGGTAAGTAAGACAGCAAGGAATCTCCAGGAACTGGGGCTGATCAGTTATCACCGAGGAAGACTTTTGATTCTTGATCGGAAAGGCCTGAAAGGTGTAACTTGCAGCTGCTATAAAATGATTTCGAAACACCATCCGAACTACCCGGCTTTTTCTTCCTCTAGCGATAAATAATCGCGACTTAGTAGTCAATAACGTAAAAAACGATTCTTCTGTTGCTCGATACTTTCGTTTTACTAACCTTGATCGTCCGCTATGGCACTTGGCATTGATTTCTAAGTGCGCTAGGACGCATAGAGATTTCTTGATAGGATGGATTTTTCTTGATTAATTAAAGTTTGAAGTTCAATTTATTTTTTAGAAAAAAGGGGGAGGAGACATGTGGCCTGATGCGAATCAAAACGAAACACGGAAGAATTTTTTGCTTGCTTCTCTTCCGGACGTTGAATTTGAGCGCGTACAATCTCGTCTCGAGCGAACTTCTCTAAAGCTTGGCCAAGTTCTCTATGAATCCGGCGATAAACTGGATTATGTCTATTTCCCTGCAACCGCAATTGTCTCTCTGCTTTATATTATGGAAAACGGGGCCACTGCCGAGATTGGCGTGGTAGGCAACGACGGAATACTTGGCATCGCTTTGTTCATGGGCGGGGATACGACGCCGAACCGGGCGGTTATTCAGAGTGCCGGTGAAGCTTACAGAATGAAAGCAAAAGATCTTAGAGACGAATTTACTTTGGGCGGCGTGTTTCACAATATACTACTTCGTTACACCCAGGCGCTGATAACGCAAATTTCGCAAACTGCGGTTTGCAATCGCCTACATTCGGTCGAGCAGCAACTGTGCCGCTGGCTGCTCCTGAGTCACGACCGTTTGAGCTCCGATACGCTGGTTATGACTCACGACCTAATTTCAAATATGCTTGGTGTGCGCCGCGAAGGGGTTACGATGGCTGCAAGGAAACTGGCTGCCAAAAAACTAATAAAGAATGTTCGTGGTTCCATAACGGTTCTCGACCGCCATGGACTCGAACAAGTGGTATGCGAATGTTATAACGTTGTTAATAACGAATACAATCGTCTGCTCGGAAGGGGTATTTCCAGAAGTTTCGGTAAATGATAGTTCCTTTTGAGTTTATGGGGCGGACTTGCGTTCGCTAGATAATAGGATCATTTATTTTGTCGCGATACGAACATCTCTATACTTTCAACCAATGGCGTTCGTTAATGAATAGTAGGCAGCGACTAAAACCTCGCGATTATCTTCAAGTCTTGGGCGTAATCTCTGAAATCTTTTAATATCCTTTAATAGATCGGACTTTGGAAAAGATAGTTTTGTCATTTTATTCAACCTGATCTAGGAACTACTTTTCCCCTTCAAATCTTTTGCACACTCAGAACCTAAAATAATCGGCAAAAAATGGGTGGCTCAGGCATTACCCTAAACCACCCGACGAGGCAGCACTACCTGCGAACTGGGACTGGCAATCGCTGCTTTCCCCTCAAAAAATCCCACGACTTCTGCGATTTATCCACCGAGACTTCGAGCCTCAACGATAACTAACTGACTCACAGAGGTTATTCAACGTAAGGTTTAATGTCTGTGCTCTACCGCACATTCACTTAGACGTTCGCGACGGTTGTATTCGTCATTGACAAACCTATGGCATTAGCGTTTAACCGTCCGTGAGCCAGAATTAGAATTCAAAAAGGTTGCGTTTCTGAAACTAAAATAGGAGGGTCAATATCATTTGCGACTGATTTCGACCCACAGTCGCGATTTTTTTTCTGTGTGTGCCAGCAAACAGACAGCTGTTGTTTTCAGTGCGTTAATAGAAATTAAGCCGGAGACCAAGGAATGGAGGCTGAATGCCTCACCTGATTCGCATTCAGATATATTTCTATATTACTTCTCGCATTCGGTCGGTCAAGGGCTTGTTAATATTGCCGATATACGCGTTAAGTCGGCATTTTATGATGAGTGACGGCGGGCAGGGTGAGGCTGGTCGTCATTCACTTTCTAACCGGGAGTCGGGGAAGCCCGAAATAATTTCGTAAGCGGCAAGAGTTTTAAGATTCGAATAAAGTTTATTTAACTTTCGATGTATTACTGCAAATTACTAATTGGCCTGATCACTGGCCGCTAAACCCAACTCTTAAAATGAACGTCAGTAGGCGATGGGACTTTTGGATCCGGTGCATCAATTACCCACCGTTCCTGCTCGCCCCGTCGGAATAAGTAAAAGTAATGGTAGAACTCGAACTTGGTATTGCGCCAAGACGCCGACAAAAAGTGTTTACACATATTTACGACTATGTTCCGCTTTGCTCATTTCAATGATCCGCCCGTCTTCGATGAGTAAAATGCGGTCAGCTTGTTGTGCCAGACGGTCGTCGTGGGTGATCATCACAAAAGCGACGCCGCTATCTCGGTTCATCTCACGCATCAGCGTAAAAACTTCTTCACCGGAATTTCGATCAAGGTTACCTGTTGGTTCATCGGCAAGAATGATTTTCGGCGAATTTGCAAGCGAACGGACGATCGCACATCTCTGGTTTTGACCGCCACTCATTTCGTCCGGATGTTTGTCAATTTGGTCGTTTAGGCCCACCCGATTGAGAAGTTCTAAAACCCGGGCAGTTTGCTCTTCATCGGCCTCGCCATGCCGAATAGTGATCGGCATCAGGGCGTTCTCAAGACACGTAAATTCATTGAGCAGATAATGTGATTGAAAGATAAAACCGACTTCATCACTCCGCAGGCCTGCTAATTCGTCATCATCAAGGGTTGAAATATCGGTACCATTGATCAAAACCGTGCCGCCGGTTGGTACATCCAACGCTCCCAGAATATTAAGCAAAGTAGATTTTCCGCTTCCCGATTGACCGATAATCGCCACAAACTCGCTTGCATGGATCTGAATATCAAGGCCGTGTAAAACAGGAACTTCAATCTTCCCAAAATAGGTTTTTCTTAATCCGCGGGTTTCGATTACGAGCGGAGGTCTACCATTCGAATTTTCGGTAGACTGACCGACCGTTATTGCGTCGCCAATAATATCCATCCAATCCTTTATCGCATCACGTCCACCGGGTTAAGTTTTGCGGCTTGACGCGCTGGAAGAACCGCGGCTATTACGGTTGTAATGATTGCGGCAAGAATCGCCGCACCAATATAAAATGGCAGTATCTTTACTGGAAACATTGCGGAGGAAGCTCCCGAGCCGGTGCTATCCGGTCTTTCCAATAAGCCGATGGAATAGACGATCATTATTCCCACCACCGCTCCGAGGAAACTTCCCATAATCGCAACTCCCAAGCCTTCAAAAATAAATGCCATCAGGATCTGGCGTTGTCGTGCGCCCATACTTTTTAAGATTCCGATCTGTGCCGACTTTTGAAGTACCGAAACCACCAACACCGAAGCTATCGCGAATGCTGACGCTATCAAACTGAAGATCGAGATCAAGTAGGCCGAAGCTCCCATCATCTGCATATTGACCAGAAAACGTGCGAAGTCTTTTGTCCAGGGTTTTGCTTCGTAAGACGTTAACGCCATGATCGTATTCGATAAGTTCTCAACATCGTAAATGTCATTCACTTTGACGTAAATGCCATTGACAGAGGATCCAAATCCGAACATGCTTTGTCCGTTTCGCAAAGTAACGTAGGCACTTCCGCGCCCTTGCCCGCGACTGTAAATTCCCGCGATCGTAAAAGAGTCGGATTGCCCCGAACTTGTTGTCAAGCGAATTCGTTCGCCGACTTCGGTGTTCAGATCTTTGGCAAGCTCAACGTCTATTACTATCTCGTCGCTACCCAATCCTCTGTACTTTCCGCTGGTCAGATCCTTGGTGACCGGCGTGATAGCATCTAGTAGTTCAGGGTCTGCTCCGACCACGGAAACACCGATCGGATTTGCTCCCTTTGAAGCGAAACCCTGCCCGCTGACGACAGAAGCAACGCTTCGGACATTTGGCAAACTGCGAATTGACCTGGCGACGTTTTCCCAATCGTCTATGAACTTTAATTGCGACGCCTGTTCTTCGATCCTTGTCGGCTCCGCTGTCACTCGGCGTAAACCTCCCCCGCAAAGCAAACCCTTCACCTTCAAGCGTTACCAGCGCCAGATCGAGTACGTCTGGCGCCACGGCGAGTCGCTGTGTGAGCTGCGTAGAGGTCACGGGACCAAGCCCCTGCAGTTGAC
>JANMSP010000424.1:0-10760 GCA_031389475.1 Pyrinomonadaceae bacterium | reverse complement strand
ATTCCATCGCCACGAGCATATCGAGAACCGATTTATTCAAACCGTCCTGAACGGGGATCGCGGACAAAAGTTCTGACTGCCCGGGCATGCCGAGATCTGCATTGTTCGCGAAATGAAACACGGGAACTACGCCGTACGGATTAACGATCGTAGAAATCTGCGTCGGTTCGTTTTCAGTATCCTGGTGCTTTGCATCATCCGTGAAGCTGACGAATTCCTTGGCATCGGGCAGTATTCGGCCGCTTTCCTTTATGGCGATATATCGCTCGATACGTTCCGGATAAAAAATATTCAGGCGTGTGCGTTTGTCATGAGTCTTCCAAAATTTCGCCGCCCACGATATCTTTCCCGGTGAATCTTCGTCGTAAACTACCGTGACATTCGCGGCTTTGTTTGGATAAATGATCGAATCTCCATTCGCGTCAGGCCAAACGATAGCGTAGGCGTCGCCGTTCTTCAGAGCTTCCTTATGGATCTCCCCGGAACGCGTCGCCATGCGGTTCTTTTGCCAAATACGTTCTGCATCTGAGCTCAGGCCGGATGTTCCCGAATCAACACGAAACTCCGTGATCTTCAACTTGTCCTTGACCGCATCGCATATTGCCGGGCATAGGTTCATCGCAAACTCACGAAAGAGAGAACCGAAAGTGTTTTGAAATTTTTCGGTCGCGAACATCAGGTTGTGTTCGCCCCGATGATAGCGTTCGGTTTTGTCGTACCGCGTTTGATTGGCCCGGAGGCTTTCTATAGCTTGTTCGATATCTGTATTCATAATTTGTCCTTTTAGGTTGATTTTCGAATTTCATCTTAGTAATGCGGAAATCGCTACGCCGATCAGTACGTCGCCGATCCGTTTCCATGGCGAAGTTTTTTTAGTTTTTAGCGCGGTAATAAGCTTGTCCTGACCGGCGATCACTGAGTCTTTGGCAGTAATGGTCTCGTTCTTTGCCGCTAATGCTGTTCGCAAAGCCTCGGCTTCGTTTTTGCGCGAAGTGTTTAGTTCAGTAAGTAAAGCGACTTGCTCTTTCTCGGTTTTGAGACGATCATTCAACACTGCGTTTTCTCGCTCCAGCGCATCAGCGAACAGTCGCGTTTTTGCCAGATCATCAACCGCAGCCGCGCAGGCGTTTATTATGTCGGAACGCAGGCTCCCAGCCTGCACGGACCCGACGCAGGCTGGGAGCCTGCGTTCCGACGTTGAGCGTTCCGGTCTGTCACTCGCACGCGTGGCCGAGCTCGGCGAGCTTGGCGCAGAGCTCAAAGGCGGTTGAGGTGATTGAGCGAATGCGGCGGGCGCGTTCCACATCGGAACGAGCAGCGGCAGTATTAGAATTAAGTTTTTCAAGTTCTTCATCTTGTTTCCTTGCGATCGCCTGAATTTCAGCGATCTGCTGTTCGAGGTAAATGGTTTTTTGTTTGTATTGTGCGGCCTCGATTTCCTTGACGTTTGCATCGGCTGCGGCCTTGTCGGCGGACAGTTTCGCGTCTTCAACCGCCGTCTGCAATTTTCCCGTCTTATAACTTGACCAAAGATAACTGCAGAGAATCGAGGCAATAACAAACACGGCTGCGGCTAGATAAAATTTAATTTTCAGCGTCATGATCTTGTCCTCGCTCCTTCGTCCTATCACGATTTCGTAAGTAAATTTGCAGCAGCACATCAATCGTTTTTCCGATACTGAAAAACAGGATAGGCAGCACGATTGCGGAAATAACAGTTATCAGCGTTTTAGTTTCAATGGCTGTAAACACTGCAGTTGCCGAGCTTAGCCAGGCTATTAAAATGTTTTTGAAGTCATGCATAATTTCCTCCTGATTTGTGCGAACGTTCGCGGATCTTGCCGAGAGCGATCTGGCGGTACAAGTAAAAAAGCCCGAACGCCGCCGCGATGATTGCGACGATCAGCCAAACCTCTCGCGGCAGGCCGACCAGAAAAGCGAAGAGCGCCCAAAAGCTTTGCCAGATAGACCCGGCGACCGTCGTCCATAAAGATTTCGCTGCGTCCTTTCTAGTGATAACGGTCGTCACTGCCCTCTCGAACCGGTCGTATTTCGCTGCCGTTTCCAGTACCTTTGTCTCTATCCTTTCCAGTCGCGAATTTCCGCTAACGGTAATCGGCGGTTGAGCCTCGATTTGCGGATCGTCTGAGGGATTCGACAGGGAATTATGTGGTTTTGTGACTGCAGGCTCGGCCTGCGTTTCTGCGGGTTTATCGAACGGCTCAACCGCCGAATCTTTCAGGTTTTCCGACGTCTGGCGGGAAACCATTTCTTTAGTTAATTTAAAATCGCGGATGGTAAGCGGGAGGTCGAGGTCCCAACGCCCGACAGCAATTTGATCGAGAAAAAATCGTGTTCGGTAACGCGTGCTCACCAGTCGCGGCATACTCATCAGCCAGGCATCACGCTTGCGGACATACTCCGTTATCCAGGCTTTTTCGGAATCGCATTCGCCGACGCGGCCGCGGATCTTTTCCCACGAGCCGTGATTGATCGAATCGTAGATGACAGCCAGCGAAAGCGGATGCGTGAAACGGTAACCGCGGCATACCTCTATCGCGGGTTTCAGATAACGCTCAAAAGCGACCCGGTTCTGGGCAAAACGCATTTCCCGCGATACAGCCGCGGCTTTTAGAGCTTTGCGAAAACTGCGGTCGGCGGCGAGTATATTGATCGTTTTGGCAGAGGTCGTTTGTAACTTCAGCAGGTTCATCTCCAGAACCTTTCGCCCGATCTGCCCGCCGTTTGCTAAATAGGTTTTGACTACAGCCAAAAGCGAGCCGGATCGGTGCGTGAATTGGTTGATGCCGTAAGAAACACCGGCTCCGTCGTTCAAGACTACACAGGCAGCATAATTGCCGAATGGCTTTGAAGTCTCGAAAACATTGACGATCGCGAGTGCCTTTAATTTATCGATATTTGAAAATTCCATAGTTAGTCCTTGGTTTGTTTCATACATGCAACAATATGTTTGCAATGGAACAAAAGTATGATAATCTAAAACGGTCGGACGATATTGGGTGAGATCAATATGAAAATGTTTTCGCCGCTTACACACCGCCCGGCCATATGCAGAATACGGATTCGCAATCACGAAATAAATACTAATTGTTATGAAATATAGCGTTTGTTAAAAAAGGAATGAATGGAATGATTTGGAAGGTTGGAAAGGCAGGGGAAAAGTTACGCTAAAAGGAATGTACGGATATGAAAAAGTTAAAACAAATATTGGATTTTATGCCGCGGCCAAAGGTAAGGCTTAGCGAAATCGAGAGGTTAATAAAAAAACACAGGATCATCGTCCCGCCGCCATCGCGGCAGACGCTGGTGCGAATGTGCGAAGACGGGACATTTGAAACAGCGGGAAACGGCCCGACCTCTATCGGCTGGCTGGTATTCGAGGATTCATTTATAAAATGGACAAGAGAAATGGACGGAGCGGATGAGAATCAAGAACCTACTGTGGTCCCGGCGAAGTGATCTGAGTATAAGTTACTTCGACCGAATGAATATCCTGGTCTTCGTCCAGCCGGAAATACTTCCGCCCGACAATATTACCGTTCGTGCCTTTTTCATATGAGAAAAGTGTTTGCTTCGGTACACCTTGAAAGTGCTTTTTTTCTACTTGCCCATCGGTGTGGTGCAATTTTGCGGTCTTCATAAATAAAAAATGGTGCCGGATCGAATCGAACGATAGTTCCGGGAAAATGCGAATGTGCACGAATGCACAGGCATTCATCGCTGCAACGGCTGAAAGTTCCGGTATCTGAATAAATTAACAGGTGCGTTGAATAGAAACTATAACACTATTCGGCGAAAAATAATAGTTAAATAAACCAGTTTTTTTAAGGCTGTTAAACCTTCCAAATCATTCCATTCATTCCAATTATTCCATTCATTCGGATCGTCACAATCGGTATTCTAATCCGCGAAATTTACGTTTAGGCTCCTCGGTGTATGAGTAAAACAAATACACAACTACGAGGGGACGAAGCGGAAAACGGTGAAGTAGAAATCATCGTGACCGAGCCGATCTCCGAAAGCAGCACCGAAACCGAAAGGTTGCGGACGGAAAATGAAACCCTAAAAACCGCAATGAAAATGCGCGACGCACGGGAGCAGATAACACAGTCATTAGTAAAAGCCGGAGCCGTATCGCCTGATCTTCTATTTGATTCGGCGAAGACGAGTTTGCAGTTCGATGGGGACGGCAAACTTATAAACGGCACGGCTATTCTGGAACATCTGAAGAAGACGCTGCCCGAACAGTTCCGCACCGAAAAGCCGCAGGGTTCTATCGACGGCGGAGCAGGACGCAGCGGTACGGCATTTCTGACGAAAGAATCGCTTTCGAGAATGACGGCAGCCGAGATCGGGAAGCTTGATTGGCAGGAAGTGCGGCGTGTGCTTGGCGAGCGTTAGGAAGTTTTATGGGTGACGTCCGATCACGCCTAGAGGCGTTACTCTTGCAATTAAGGCGTAACTTTTAATAAAGGAAAAACTATGTCACTACAATTTATACCTACTGTTTGGGCGGCACGATTGCTTGCCGCTCTGGAAAAATCGCTCGTATATGGACAAGCGAATGTGTCGAACCGCGATTACGAAGGCGAGATACGCGAAGCCAGAAATACGGTCAAGATCGCGTCTATCGGCGATGTCACAATTGGTGATTACGAAAAGGACACAGACATTACCGCACCGCAAATACTTACCGATTCGGATCAGTCGCTGATCATCGACCAGTCGAAGTATTTCAATTTCTATGTAGACAGCATCGACCGTGCACAGCAGAACGTGAACATTCTGGACGAAGCAATGCTGCGTTCTGCGTGGGCTTTGCGTGAACGGGCCGACGCTTATTTGGCCGGCATTATGGAAGTAGGCGTGCCGGCGTTAAGTACGATCGGATCGATCGTCTCGCCGAAAGTGCCGACAAAGGACGACGCCTACAAATACCTCGTCGATCTCGGCGTGATTTTGGATGAGGCAAATGTGCCGCTCGAAGGCCGATTCGTTATCGTCCCGGCGTGGTATCACGGCCTGCTTTTGAAGGATGAAAGATTCGTAAATGCAGGCACATTCCAAAGCGATTCGGCTCTGGCAAACGGCCAGGTCGGAAACGCCGCCGGATTTCGTATCCTGAAATCTAATAACGTCCCGAACTTAGCCGCGGCGAAATATAAGATCATCGCCGGACATTCAATCGCGACAGCGTACGTCGAACAGGTCGTCGATCTGCAAACGTATAAACCCGAAAAGCGTTTTGGAGACGCCGTAAAAGGCCTCCACGTTTACGGGGCCAAGGTCGTGCGTCCGACGGCATTGGCTCAATTGATCGCTAACAAAGCGTAGAACGCAGGGACGAGTATTTATTGCTCGTCCCGTTTACCTCATCCCTAAATTATGGAAACACCAATAGAAAAACTAAAGAAAATGACCGCGTGGGACTCGGAACCCTCGTTAACATTGATAGAACTTGAAGAAATACTATCTCAATCGAGCCTCGCCGATCCCGAAGGCATTGCACCTGAAAGCGAAAATTGGACGCCGACCTATTCAATGAACTCAGCTGCAGCTTCCGCCTGGCTGATCAAAGCCGGTCGGGCAAGCTCGCTCACCGAGATCGATCCGCCCGGATCGGGAATCGTTACATCGAAAATATTCGAAAATTGCCGGGCGATGGCAAGACTTTATTCCGCAAAAAGAAACACTACCGTTTCGATGCGGTAATAAATTCGCATAAGCATATATGTTTTTTCAAATTGACGGCTTTCGGGCCGTCTTTTCACATTTAGAGTTACACCTTTGGACGTGATAAAATCAGGCTCAAATGAGTATTTCAGAACACATAAATGTAATCGGCGGCGGTCTAGGCGGCGTTGAAGCGGCGTGGCAGGCGGCGGAGCTTGGGGTGAAGGTGAAGCTTTATGAGATGCGCCCCGTGCAGCAGACGCCGGCGCACCGTACCGATAAGCTGGCGGAGATCGTTTGTTCGAACTCGCTGAAATCGGACGAATTCGGCTCGGCGCCGTTTTTGCTCAAGGAAGAGCTGAGGCGTGGAAATTCGCTGGTGATGGAAGCGGCGGAGGCGACGAAGGTTCCGGCTGGTGCGGCGCTGTCGGTTGACCGGGCGAAGTTCGCCGAGCTTATTACGGAACGCATCGAACGGCATCCGAATATTGAACTCATTCGCGAAGAGGCGGTGGAAATCCCTAAAGATGAGGTCACGATAATCGCGACCGGCCCGCTAACATCGGAGGCCTTAACAAAAGAGATAATGAAGCTGACCGGCGACGACCAGCTTTATTTTTACGACGCTATCGCACCGATAATCGCCGCCGATTCGATAAATATGAGCATCGCCTTCAAAGCGGCCCGGTACGGCAAGGGCGGCGACGATTACATAAATTGCCCTATGACGCCGGAGCAGTACGCGGTCTTTTTTAACGAATTGATCGAAGCGAAATCGGTGCCGCTGAAACGTTTTGAAGACACGCACTGGTTCGAATCGTGTTTACCGATTGAAGAGATCGCCCGACGCGGAGTCGATACGCTGCGGTTCGGCCCGATGAAGCCGAAAGGCCTCCCAGATCCCAAAACCGGACAGGAATATTATGCCTGCGTGCAGCTCCGCCAGGAAAATTTGATGGCGGATGCGTACGGCATGGTCGGCTTTCAAAATCATCTGAAGTACGGCGAGCAGGCAAGAGTTCTGCGGACAATTCCGGGCCTCGAAAACGCCGAGTTCTTGCAGTACGGACAGATCCACCGCAACACGTTTATCAATTCGCCTAAGATCTTAAACGAAACTCTCGCGACGAAAACGAATCCAAAACTATTCTTCGCCGGACAGATCACCGGAGTCGAAGGCTACGTCGAATCGGTCGCAACAGGCTGGCTGGCGGGAATAAACGCCGTGCGTGTTCTGCAAGATAAAGAAATGATAACAGCACCCGCGACATCGGCGATCGGGGCATTGTGCCGCTATGTCTCAAACGTCGAGACAAAAAATTTTCAGCCGGTGAATATTACATTCGGATTGCTCCAGGAACTTCCGGTCGAACTCCGCAAAAAACATCGCAACAAACGCGAGCGGCATATAGTTCAGGTCGAAAGGGCATTGAAGGATTGGGATGTATGGATGGCCGAAACGCAATTAGCCGGAACGCATTCCGCCGGAACGCAGGCACCCTTGCCTGCGAGTGCTGGATAATTTCTATTTCTTGACGCAGGCAGGGGTGCCTGCGTTCCGACAATTCCGACATGAACGAAATTTCGCGCCCAAAACTCTGGTACAGCCGTGGATATTTGCCGCATTATGACGGAGGCCAGATAATTCAGTTTGTGACATTCCGGCTCGCGGATTCGCTTCCGCAGAATGTTCTGGATTCTTTTAAGTTGCAAGTTGAACGGAACCTGATTTCCGAGATTGAGTATCACAGAAAGATAGACAAATATCTGGACCAGGGAAACGGCGCAACGTATTTAAAAGACGAGAGGATTGCACAGTCGATTGAAGAAACGCTTAATAAATTCAATGGGGAGAAGTACAAGTTGCATTCGTGGGTCATTATGCCGAACCATGTGCATTTATTGTTGGCACCGTTGGAAAATGTATCCCTTGCTTCAATTTTGCATTCACTCAAATCATTTACTGCGGGTTTTGCGAATAGATTACTTGATAGGAAAGGCAGATTCTGGAGTCCCGAGTATTTTGACCGGTATATACGCGATCATGAACATTATGGGAAAACCGTTGCGTATATAGAGAATAATCCGGTGAAGGCTGGCCTTTGTGCAAAGCCGAACGAATGGCGATTTGGGAGCGCGGCGGGACGAAATTTATAGACACGCAGGCAGGGGTGCCTGCGTTCCGACCGGACCGCAGGCACCCCTGCCTGCGTCTATTCTGAAAATTACTATAATTATGGAAATCTTTCCATCACTAATCATTCTTGCCATCTTCATCGTCGCCATCCTTTATTCCTCCGTCGGTCACGGCGGTGCGTCGGGGTATTTGGCGGTGATGGCGCTGCTTGCGGTCGCGCCGGAAATTACTAGGCCGACGGCTTTGGTGCTGAATGTTTTTGTGGCTTCGATTGGGACTATCCAGTTCTACCGTGCGGGGCATTTTTCGTGGAAGGTGTTTTTGCCGTTTGCGGTCACGTCCGTTCCGCTTGCGTTTATCGGCGGGATGATTCAGCTTCCGACGAATGTTTATAAGATAATTCTCGGTATTGTTTTAGTTTTGGCGGCATTGCGGCTGGCGTGGAAATTTACGTCCGATAAAGAACCGCAGGAACCGAAGATCTGGCTCGCGTTAATAATTGGAGCGATCATGGGATTGCTTTCCGGCCTGGTCGGCGTTGGCGGCGGGATCTTTCTGACGCCGGTTTTGCTTTTGATGAACTGGGCCGAGACAAAAAAGGCGGCGGGAGTTTCGGCGATGTTTATACTGGTCAATTCGATCGCGGGGCTGGCGGGCAATTACGCACAGGTCGTAAAACTGCCGCCGAATGTGTGGTATTGGGTAGCGGCGGCGGTTGTCGGCGGGATCATCGGTTCAACGCTGGGCAGTACGCGGTTCGACTCGATCACTCTGCGGCGAGTGTTGGCGGTAGTGTTATTATTTGCGGGCGTGAAATTGATTTTGGTGTAGGCATACAATTTACGGGTTTTAGTAATCAAAGAAAGTGAAACCGGACACGGATAGACCGATCAGCACGTGTCCGAAATGTTTTGTGGTAATTTAGGTTTTGTTGACATCTATAAATTGCCACTAGCTTTAGCTAGTGGATAAGTTTGAGAAAAACTCGTGGCTTTAGCCGAACAATCAAATTCAAATTTCCTTATCAGCTTTAACTAAAGCAATAAGGATGATGGATATTTTTTAATAATTCGGCTAAAGCCTTTTTTAATGAGTTTTAAGTCCTCCAGCTAAAGCTGGAGGCAATTTAGAAAGCGAAATGTGAACGGAATCATGTTTTGGCTAGCCCAAGCGTTTTACTTAATGAAAGGCTTCTTATCCATAATATTAATCTCGGCCTCGGCGGCGCTTGGTCAGTCCGGCCGCGTGAAACCCGAGGAAACGCCGACGCCGAATCCGAAGATCAAGTCAACGGTTGGTTATACTCCTACCCGAGAAAAAAATATCTCGCCTTTACCGACGCCTGTTCCGGCCGTCGCAAACACTGACGAAGAAGGTGTGATCAAGGTCGATTCGAACCTCGTGCCGATCCCGGTTTCGGTACTCGATGTTAATGGAAGGTCGCTGGTGAATCTCAAGCTTGCGGATTTCGAATTGAAGATCGACGGCAAGATTGTCGAGATCAGCGAGCTTTCGCGGTCGGAAACGCCGATCCGGATGGCGATGCTTTTCGATAATTCGGGCAGCGTGGCAATCGCCCGCGAATTTGAAAAGGATGCGGCGATAAAGTTTTTTCGCCGCGTGATCAGGCCGGAAAAAGATCTGGCCGCGTTATTCAGCGTGGCCACATCCACCGAGCTTGAGCAGCCTTTTACAAGGGATATTTCGTCGATCGTGCGGGCTATCGAAGCATTTCCGCCGCCGACCGGTGCGACGGCGCTGCTCGACGGGATCGTGCAGGCTTCGGAATATCTGGCCGAAGTTCAGGGCCGCCGCGTCATCGTAATCGTTTCGGACGGTGAAGATACTTACAGCGATACAACATTCGAGAATGCTTTGGAAGCTTTACAAATGTCCAGTTCACAGGTGTACGTCGTAAAAACAACCGACTTTGAGAATTTTATACGGACGAAAACGCGCCGCGGAAACGCCAATATCCGTCAGCTAACAGCCGAACGCCGGATGATCGACATCACTGCCCAAACCGGCGGCACCGTATATTCGCCGATAGATGAAAAGGAACTCGACGATGCCTTCCGCCAGATCGCCGCCGAGCTTTCACAGCAGTATATCCTGAGCTATTACCCGGAAAACGAAGAGCGCGGAGCATTTCGCGAGATTTCTTTGAAGGTAAAAAATCAGCCAACCGCCGACATCAGAACGCGAAAAGGCTACTACGTGCCGAAAAGGTAAAAGCCGGACCGCAGGCTGCCAGCCTGCGTTTGTCATTCACACACTTGTATGATCGACGGAAAACAAGATGAGCCACGCGCAAAGGGCTGGCATGATCGCGGATATCTTCCACATTTCGACGGCGGTGAAATTATTCAGTTTATTACCTATCGATTGGCTGATTCTCTTCCCCAAAATGTCATTGAAGATCTTAAGTTGAAACTCGAAAGAAATTCAATATCTGAAATAGAATATCATCGTAAAATTGATAAATATTTAGATAACGGATTTGGATGTGGTTATTTGAAAGATCGCCGGATTGCGGCGGTCATTGAGGAAAATCTTCTCAAGTTTAATGGGGATCGCTACAAACTTTTTTCCTGGGTTATTATGCCGAATCACGTGCATGTACTTCTTCGCCCAATGGAAAACATGACATTATCCGATATCATGCATTCAATGAAATCATACACGGCGAATCGGGCAAATAAAGTTCTGAAGCGGACCGGAAAGTTTTGGAGTAGCGAATATTTTGACCGGTATATGCGCGACTACGATCACTTTGAAAAGACAGTCGCGTATATTCACAACAATCCGGTAAAGGCCGGGCTTTGTGAAAAGACTTCTGATTGGAGATTCAGCAGTGCCTGGATTGATAAGGCCGGAACGCAGGCTGCCAGCCTGCCATGAGGATTTACGCCGCAAGCGGCGTTGCAGG
>JANMSP010000421.1:0-2925 GCA_031389475.1 Pyrinomonadaceae bacterium | reverse complement strand
GTCTTTCTGGCCTCGATCAACATTGGCTCCTGTGATCTGTTTGGCGAATGAAGACAATGTTCCGGTGAATGCGGCGACAGCACTCTTGGGGCTGCTGTTCTCGTGTTCGAGTCGGGCTAGAGAAACTGCCTTCCCATCGATCTCGACAAGTCGGTCATAGCGGCTGTCGCTGAATTCCCGGCACGCTTTTTCGTAAAACTTCGAGCGTAGAAACGAAACAGTTTTTTGAGCGCGAAGCCGATCTACCTCATCCTTGTCTCTGGCTTCGATCTCTCCCGATCTGGTCAATTCCGATCTGATCCTTTCGAGATACGCAAACCCGCGGATGTCGGAGGTTTCCAAACTGTATACCTGAATCATATCGAGTTCTTTTTTTGAAAGCCTGGGAACGGGAAGCTTCTTGCCCTCTTGACGATATCGAGTGCGGATTTCGGCCGCCTCTTGCATGTGGCCTCCGAAACTTTTCTGAAGTCGAGCCTTTACGGTTTCCTCCTTCGAGACCATTTTGAAGAGGATTGTTTTTATTCTGCGAACCCTTGCTGATTCAGTATCCGACTGCGGATTAAGATGACCTCCGTTGCCTCCCGCAGCTGCACCCTCACGGCGTTCAATATCGCTCAGCGACAAGCTCCGTTTTCGGCCCGACAAGGGATCGAACACCTGAAACCGCATATCGTGTCCATGTTCGATAAGCGACTCAATCTTCGCGTCGATCCGGCGAAGTGAGTGTTCAGCGATCAGGCCGATCCCCAATGCCTTACGTTCGCCAGTGGTTTTGACGGCGGATCTGTCAACAGGCCTATCCTTGTTTCTCATTCCGGAACGGTCCTTCGTTACGATGTTTTTGTGATCCTTTAAGAATACAATTTCGCGATCGATCAGGGTCTCCATTTCCTTTGTTGCACCGTCGATCAGTGTGCCAGGAACAAATACTCTTTCTCCGCTGTGAGACTCGTAATGGGGCAGAGCTTCGCGCGGGATCTTCGATAAGCGGTGTCTCTCGATCTCCTTCGTGAAATATTGCTTTTGTAAGGCGATATGTACATGCGGGTTCTCCGTGTTCAGGTGAACGGCAGCCGCCCATGCGATCCGTTCAGCACCCAGAGAGTCCTCCAGGTTCTTCATCGCGGCGCGGGTTATGTCCTTCAAAGCACGAGCCCGGCCCGTCTCGCCGGCACCGAGTTTTCGATAGTCATCCGGCCGAAAAGAAAGTACGAGATGATGCAGTTCGTCGTTGGATGGTCGTCCTCGCGATACATCTGCCTTCAGCGAATTGTTCGCACTCTTTACCGACAGATTATCGGTGAAGGCGTTGAAGAGTTGGCGACCTTCGCCGGGCTCCTTTTCAATGTCCAGTTTGCTATGGGCAACATAGTGAACGAGACCGCGCGAGCTGCCCCTTTTGGTTTGTACGCTTGCAACAATTCTCATTGGGGCGGGTGTTCCTGTTCCATTGTTTTAGAGGGAGTTGCGGCGATCCGGTCCCAAAGGACCTTTATCTTCGTACCGAGATACACATTGCGGGCCGTCTTGTCATCAGATGGGATTCCGTGAAAGACGGCAAACTTATCCAGATCGTGAATAGCGTGAGTGATGAGATTCGCCATCGCTCCGTCGGCGATATTGGCGCTCTGTTCTCGCTCGACAGCGTTCGGCGATAAGAACTCCAGCACCTTCGTTAAGATGAGATTCTGCGAGGAGACTGCAACGCTAGACAGAGTGTAAAGTTCTCGTAAGAAAACCGTGGCACAGCGGGTGATCTCCGACACGGTTTCGAGCTTACTTTCAAGACACTCGATTCGCTCAAGGATGTCGTCCAACCGTTCGCCCGTGGCTCCGGCAATTACCTCATTTTGGCGGCTGCTTTTTATCAGCCAGTCGAGATTTTGCTGGCACCGGTTCGCGGCGAAAACCTGCTGCTTTTCGGACAACGCAAAGTGGATCATTCTCCGGACTAAGGCGGCCTTTCCCTCGCCGGTTTCGCGAGCTATTTCGTCAAGTTTCTTTTCGTCGGTATAGTATGGTCTTACATGCACTGACCTGCCGTGCTTTTCTTCCGGGGTTCTGCCTATTTTGCCGATGATACTGTCTTTTTCGCGTTTTCTCATTTGGGTACTCGTCGATGGCGTTCCAGTTCCCTCCAAAAATCTCTGGCTGTCACCCTTCTCCGAGACGTGAACATCAGCAAAACACGTTCCGAAATCTTGCATTTCCATATTAATCCTGGTTTGTCACTTCGGTGACGAGCGGTAAACCGTTTATTTTTAATGGGTTGAGTGAGTGACTGACGCTTTAAAGCGGTTTATCCTGTCATACACTTTTGCGAGCCTTTCTCACATAATTAATCCGCCTGCCCTTAGCGGTCTATTTATTCACCGAAATGGCTCGTTTTTTCACCTCCATATCTCTTCAAACTCCCGCTGGCACGGCGATTGATTTACAACTTGAGGCAAAGAATCAAACCACAAGGAGTCGATCAGAAATCAATGACAGAAATCTCTGAAACCAAGCCTGCAACAAAGCCATTCTCCGACCGGCCAATGCTCCAGATTAACCGTCTCAACTACGTCAGGACCATAGCGAAGATCTTAACTTCAACGGATGAAAAGCTGAAGGAATATCTGAAATTCGCGACCGAGCAGATGGACACTAAGGTCACAAACGACGACGTGATGGATTATGCCCTCAACCTTCTGTTTGATCGTGACCCAGCCTTCAAATCCTATCTGAGACACAAGACCTGACTTGCTGCATGATTCAATTAGAGAATGCCGACGGAAAGGCCGTAACTCCGTCCAATTTAGGGATCGGCGGCGCCTTATCACCAAACGCAATATAACGGCTGACGACCTTATCAAGCTGCATCTCAAATGACCTTATGTTCAGCTGATTGTTTTCTTCTGAGAGATGCTCGGCGAGAAAGTC
>JANMSP010000139.1:0-1996 GCA_031389475.1 Pyrinomonadaceae bacterium | reverse complement strand
GCCCTCCCTAACGGTCAGGCTTCTGCCAGCCACTTCAAGAGCATCTCTTCCTGCTTATGAAACGCTTGTTCCGGTCTTTCGTTTCTGGTCATCGGAAGCTTGAAGAATACTGCAAGCTGTTCCTGAATACCTTTTTCTCCGCGTTGATGGGCAAGATCGAGGCAACGTGCGATCTCGATTGCCAGCGGTGCCGCGAGGACCGAATCGCGGCACAGAAAATTTATTTTCAACTGCATCGGCTGGCCGAGAAATCCGGTCAGATCGATGTTGTCCCAAGCCTCTTTATTGTCCTTACGCGGGCGGTAATAGCGGATATCGACGATGTGGTCCTCGACCTCATAGCCGAGAATATCTTCGAGTACCGAGCTTTTTGTTTTAACCTTTGAAGCGAGAGAGTCCGAATCGCTCAGTGCAAGGCCGTCGCGGTTGCCGAGAATATTGGTCGAATACCAGCCGTCGACTTTCAGAGCACGGCTTCGAAACGCGGGTGCGAGAACGGTTTTGATAAATGTCTGTCCGGTCTTGCCGTCTCTGCCGGCAATTGGAACGCCTTGTTGTTCCGCAAATTCTATAAGTGCGGGAATATCCGCCGATACAGATGGAGTGAAATTGCCGTACGGAACGCCTTCCGCGATTGCGGCGTAGGCATAAAGCATTGCCGGAGAGATTTGCGGCGAATGCCCGTCCAGAGCTTTGTCGAAACCGGCGATCGAATTAAAAATTTCGTTGCCTTCGTCGGCAAGTTTTTCGGTTGAGGCGAGGTTTATCACAACCGCCGAGTCGCAGTATTTTTTGAATTCCTGAAGATCTTTTTTAAGTCTAGCAATCGTTTCACGGTGCGAATTGTCTATAAATTGATTTTCGCTATCGACTTTCGTGAGAAAATGCGTATTTCCGATTGCCCGCCACGGCTTGATCGCTTTTAGCTCGGCCTCCACTGCGACAAACTGTTTATGCGTTAAGACATCGTGCTCTTCGGCCGCTTTTGCCAGGTGTTCGCCGAAAAGGTCCCAGCCGCCGAAGACGATATTTTCGTACGCGGCAAAGCCTTCGATCTCAAAATCCGCCAGCGGCAAGCCGTCTTTGCCAATAAGACCTTTTTTCAGCAATTCGACACCCGCGACCATCGTCGTGCCGACCGCTCCGCCGAGACCGACGATCGCAATGCCTAGTTTTCGCTTAGTCATATAAAAACATTATATCCGGGTCAGTACCGGGAGCGATAGCGACAGGGTTCTTAGTCGCCGGGGCAAAGGACCTGGTTGCTACTGCTCTCGGTACTGACAATATGAAACCAATTCTCTCTTCAACAGTTTTCCGGTCGGGCCTTTCGGAATATCATCGACAAAATAAATTGTTTTCGGACATTTGAAATCCGCTAGATGTTTACCGCAAAACGCAATAAGTTCCTCTTCGCTAACCTCTGCCTCAGCTTTCAAAACAATGAACGCTGCTACCTCTTCGCCATAAAGCTCATCGGGAACGCCGATCACAGCGGCGGATGCGACTGCCGGGTGCGTGTAAAGCAGGTCGTCGATCTCACGCGGATAAATATTTTCTCCGCCGCGTATTATCATGTCGGATTTGCGGTCGGCGATGTAGAAGAAACCGTCAGAGTCGCGATAACCGATGTCGCCGGTGTGAAACCAGCCGGTTGCGAAAGCCTTTGCGGTAGCTTCCGGATTCTTGTAATACTCCTTAAAAATATTCGGCCCGCGCATGACGATCTCGCCGAGTTCACCGTTGGAAACTTCTTTGTCGGATTCGTCGAAGATCTTCATTTCGTTCCCGATCGGCTGCCCGCACGAACCGGGACGCCGATTCTCGTTTGGCGGATTGAAGGTCGAGCGGCAGGTAGATTCGCTCAATCCATAACCTTCGATAACCAGGCAGCCGAATGTTTCCTCAAATTTCTTGAGAATTTCGGCTGGAACCGGAGCGGAGCCGCACATGGCGAATCGAAGCGATGACGGGTCAGTACCGGGAGCAATAGCGA
>JANMSP010000131.1:0-4613 GCA_031389475.1 Pyrinomonadaceae bacterium | reverse complement strand
TCTGACGATCAAGGCCAGTGCCGCCGGAACATCCTGGCAAAAAAAGGGTTCGGAAGCGGCGGTACTCACCGTATTCATAAACGGAATATACAATCAGGACGTGATACTGTTCGCCGGCGGACAAAGCTTTGATTACCGTATTGTACTTGGCGAATTGGAGGCGGGCAGATACAAGATCACTCTACATTTGAATAAGGAGCGCTCGGCTCAAAATGCGAATGAAGTGCGAATCGAATCAGCCGCCATCTTTTCCGCGAAATTCGGTGACACTCGAGAGAAAATCGCGGTAGCCAATTCACCGATTATTTATGCACGTCCGAACGCCGTGGACAAATTTTCCGACATTCCGCTTCTCACCTATTACGAAATTCTGTCTGGCGAGGGAAATACCTTTAGAATCCGTTATACAACGATATTTACCAATGAGGACGGTGGAACGCAAACGACGGCGCTGATGGCTCGCTGGGGTCGGGCGACCGACATCGAATGGGTAAATGAACTTACTTATAAGCATGGCCAACTCGTGTCCGAAACTTTTCAGGGCCCAAATCATGAGACAAAAAATTTCACGGGAAAACGAACCTTGGGAAGTCATCCGCTCATTTACACTGTCACTCAAAACAATAATTTCTCGGACGCGGGGTGTTCTTCGCTACGCACAGCCCCGTTTCCCATTCGCGCGCAACTATCCGAGAAATCCCGCGAATCCGTAATGGACGAAAATCCTTGGACGTATCGAATCATGGCAGAGGAAGCCTTCAGGGAAGGCCGTATCGATCTGAATAATCTCGGTGTTGATACGATTGATGATTTGCGGAATTATTTATACGTCGAGGTCTACGCGAAAAATGACTCCTCCGCAATTGCCATCGAGGCCAAAACTATGGACGGGAAAACGAGCCGCTCTGATTTCGGCGATGAAAAGTTGCGTGTTATTCGGAGCGGCTATCAGCGCATTGCTGTACGATTGCCTTCCACAGAATCGGCGTTGCATTCCTTTAGCTTGTCCTGTCATTCGCTAAATGGCACGCAAGATTCCGCGAATTGCGAGAAAGCCAAATTTGTCAGTTTGGTAAGGCTGGATAAGAAATTTACCCCCCGGAAAACATATGCTCCGACAAGCAAAGCTCGAACTCCTAAAGCCTCGGAAGAGGCTGTGTGGCTATTCCGTTCGGAAAAGTAGCTTATATCGGAATTCGGACGTCAACAACAAAATGCAGAGCCAATCGCCTGTCCAAAAGGTTCTTTGACGGCATCACAAGTGCATAGCTTTTTAACCCTCCGGTATTAAACCTTTGTTTATATTTTTCTTGCCTTGATGTCGGCGATTCGTTTTTCGAACACGGTCGTGTCGTCTTAGCCGTTCGGCACTTTTGCGTGGACCCAGGTGCAAGTTAAATGCTATTTATGTGAGAGATGGAAAAGATTATTACAGGAATTCTTTTTCTTGCCTGAGCGATTAACTTCTATCCGGTTGTCGGTGTTCTCTCCACAAAAATGCTGTCTAATTTATATCTGATTGACGTTCAGAGTAACGACCTGCTAATTTTGCTCAAACACCGAGCGATTCTTTTCGCATTGTTGGGCGGGTTTATAATTTGCTCTGCTTTTAAACCTGAACTGCAATGGTTGGCGATAATAATGGGGCTAGTCAGTATGCTGTCATTCATTGTGATAGCTTTTCTCGTCGGAGATTACGGAACAGGTATTCGTAAAGTTATTATTGCAGATGTCATCGCTTCGGCCGGCTTGCTCATAGTTTTGGGGTTGCGATTGTATACGCCGCGCTCACGGCATACGAAATTATAGCTTTAACAGCCGATAATAATTTTCAATTTAAAGAATTCGCCCCACGTTTCTCAGCCGTTTAGCGGCTTCCTTGAATTAAGCGCCGGACGATAAAGATGAGAGATGAAAGCTCCGAAAATGATTTATCAAAACATTTTCGGAGCCTCTTATAGTTTCGAGTTACTACTTAATCCGCACCGAATACGGCAAACTCAGTTTTTTTGATAAAACGCTGTAAATTTCATAAACGCCAAGCATCGGTTTGGTATGGTGGTCGCCCGTGAAAACTTCCATATACGCCGTTACCGCGTCAAATTTGAAATCGGTTTTGCGATTGATCCGCTGGGCCGGAACGATGACTTTGAGCGTATTACCCGATGTCATCACGCCATAACCGGGCGAGTCCATAAACATCGGCATTTTCGGAGCAGTCGGCGGCACGACAACTTTCGCGTCCGTTTTGTGAAACTCCTTGACGCTCAATCCGCCCGGGACGCGTTTGTCTTCGACCAAAACAACCCAATGAGTGTGATAAACCAGACCGTCGTTGTCATAAACGCCGTCGTTGTTTTCGTCCCATAGCGGTGAATCGTCAAAGTCCGGGTGTGACGTAACTGCCAGAGCAACGATACCGTCAGTTGCTCCAAAACCGACATCGGTGGATTTCAAAGTAGTCGGAAAGACATAGCCCAATACCGGCGCCCCTTCGAGTTTGCCCACAGCTTTGGGTTTCGTGCCGCCCGCCGTGCCTTGAACTTGCTGCTCGAAAACGAGCGCGTCTAAATCTTTTAAATAAGTTACGCTCGCGCCCGTCAAAATAAAATCCGGCGTTTTGGTGACTTGTCCGTTTGCCCTCGCCGTGCTAAGCGTAATTAGAACGAGTGCAGCACATAAAATTTGTTTTGTATTCATAGCTCTCTCCTTATTTCAAATCAGCCAGTGCCGCACCGAAATTGATGTGAAACGGCTCATCTTTAATAACAAGTGCCGGAACTGAGGCGACACCAATTTTCTCAGCTTCCGAAACACGCTCTTTGTTTTCGCCGAGATGGACGATTTCTAGTTCGTAACGGTCAGCATCAATCGCGGCGGCAACCGTTTGTTCCGCACTCATGCATACCGGACATCCGGCGTGATAAAAAATTGCTTTTTCTTTCATTTTGTTTTTCCTCGTTTTTAAGTAATAATTTTTCTCGCCAACTTCTTTATCAAAATGGTTGGCAAAATGACCGTAACAGTTTGCGGAAACCTTTGTAAGCCTGCACTTTTCGGTAAGGTCAGTTACTTTTTGGTGCAAAATGTTGAAACTAAACGAGAAAAAGATTTCAGAAAAATCTTCGGCTGCGCCCTCCGTAAAGCGGATGGTTGAAGATGTCGTCGGGTGTAAATGGTCCTTGTCGGTGCTTGCCCTTGTTCGGCGAGGGGTGAATCGTCCGGGAGCGATGGAGCGCAGCGTCGAAGGTTTAACGACGAAAGTTCTCAACGAGCGTTTGCGGAAACTCGTCGGCTACGGCGTTTTACGCCGCAAGGTTTACGCCGAAGTGCCGCCGCGTGTCGAATATGGTCTAACCGATTTTGGATGCAAATTTGTGGAAGTTTTAGACGTAATCGAGTCTTTGGAAGGTGAGTTGCTCGAAACTAATTCACAGTTATCAAAGGTAATCTGTTGACAATTCACACGCCTTCGAACCAATAAATAGACGTGAGGGCGAAACAGTGATTTTGTTATGAGCGTTGCCCGTCACGTTTCTGCGGTCTCGGTTTGGGGCGGAGAATTAAGAGCTTTCTCGGTGGTCGAACTCAGTTCTGGGTGTCGCGTGCATAATTCCCGGCTGCGACAGAACCCGGCAACGGCACACCATGACATAAGTTACCGTTAAACTTTGCACATTCAAACCGATCTCTCAGTTGAAGAGTGTTCGACGGAAGGGTTGCTGTTGATAAATCGTCATAAGCTATCCAATAAATTCAACAATTACTGCTAATTTCGAAGTAGTTTGATTATGCATTATTACAACGAGGACGATCTTGGCCGTTTTGGCGAGATCGCGAAATACAAGCCCGAGCTTTTTGAAAAGTTTTTTGCCTGGTATCAGGCGTGCCAGGAGGAAGATGAATTGACCAAACGCGAAAAGGCGTTGATCGGGCTGGCGGTGGCGGTTACGGTTCAGTGCCCATATTGCATCGATGCTTTTACCAACTCGTGCCTCGAAAACGGATCGAATATGGAGCAGATGACTGAATCAATTCACTTGGCATCCGCGATTCGCGGCGGCGCGAGCCTGATACACGGTATCCAGTCGCACAATTCTCACGATAAAGTTTCGATGTGATGTCCGGACGGAAACAGAGAACTCTCGATTTATAGATATGCAGGCAGGTGTTCAGATCGGGCGAAGTGGCAGGCGTGAACTTCCGCTTTCGGCGGTCGGCTTTTGTGAAACGATAGGCGCGGTTGAGTTACGAGCAGAGAGGGTGGACACGCTTCAGGTAAACGTCGGCAAACTCTGCAACCAGGCCTGCAAGCATTGCCATGTCGATGCATCACCGACACGTACTGAAATAATGTCTCGCGAAGTTGTAGACGCCTGCCTCAGTACCTTACGCAATTTCGGTATTCCGACACTCGATATCACCGGCGGCGCTCCTGAATTAATTCCAGATTTTCGCCATTTTGTCCGGGAGGCCCGCCAGATCGAGGTGAAGGTGATCATTCGCCACAACCTCACGGTGATGTTCGAGCCGGGACAGGAAGATCTGCCTGAGTTTTTTGCCGAGAATAATGTTGAGGTCGTCTCGTCGCTGCCATACTTCATTGCGGCGAA